>DAITPG010000030.1:1317-14182 GCA_036833715.1 Eubacteriaceae bacterium
CCGCGCAAAGCGCGGGTGCTCTGGGCGGCAGGTCCGATTTGTCGTACGAAATCGTGTCAAGGGCGCTGCCGTAAAAGCTTTTGCGGATCACATCGGCCGTCATTTCTCCGAAATTCGGGAAAATATCTTTACCGCTGACGGAAATGCCGGCGGCTTTGATCTGCGTTTCCATGATATTGTCGTCTTCTTCGAGAACGTAAAGCTTTTCTATTTTTGAAGCAAATTCTTTGACCGCATCGATCGGGAACGGATAGGAAAACCCTACTTTAAAATAAGACGCTCCATTTCTGAACACTTCTTTTGCATGTTCGTAGCATACACCCGAAACCACAAAGCCGATCTTGGCATCATTAAACTCCGCAAAATTAAACGGGGAAGTTTCAGTTGTTTCCTTTAATTGAATATCTCTTTCAAGTACCTTCAATTTTAAAAACTTGGAATTTGCCGGTACGGTCACATATTTTTTTGGATTTTTTTCGAAGGTTTTAAATTCGGCGGAAAGCGCATCCGCAGTTTCCACCACGGATTTCGAATGGCAGACACGGGTCGTAACCCTGAAAAGTACGGGCGTATCATAGGCTTCACTAATTTCATAGGCGGCGCGGATCATATCATAGCAGTCCTGCGAATTGGAAGGTTCAAACATGGGCACATGGGCGTGATAAGCGTAATGCCTATTATCCTGCTCGTTTTGAGAAGAGTGCATATCGGGATCATCCGCGCAGACAACGATCAGCCCCGCGTTGACTCCGGTATACGCATTGGTAAAAAAAGCGTCGGCAGCCACATTAAGGCCCACATGTTTCATGGACGCAACGGCTCTGGCACCGGCATGCGCGGCGCCGATGGCTCCTTCCAATGCCACTTTTTCATTAGGTGCCCACTCCGCGTAAATTTTGTTCTTATATTCAGATAAATTTTCAAGTATTTCGGTACTCGGTGTGCCCGGGTAAGCAGCGGCGTATTTTGCGCCGGAATCCACCACGGCTCGCGCTATGGCTTCATTGCCTGTCAACAGCTCTTTCATTGAGTCCTCCGTCTTTTTAAAAAAAATAAAGTTATGGTTTATAAACTTTTTTGACAATACATAATAATATTGATTTCTAAAAATAATCCCGCCAACTATGCATTGTAATGATGTAAAATGTGATAAAATCATTATAAATTATTTGACTTGCGCCTGCAAGGTTTAATTTAATTAATCCAATCGATTACGGAGAATAAGACACCTTATGGAATACATGCTAAAGATCGTTACAGCCTCCGCCTTATCTTATTTATTGGGATGTTTTAATGCAGCCTATTTATATTCCACCAAAATCAAACATACCGATATCAGACAATACGGCAGCGGCAACGCGGGCTCTACAAATATCCTGCGTGTATTCGGATTCAAATCGGCATTACCTGTATTTTTAGTTGATGTCTTTAAGGGATTTTTGGCCGTAACGCTGACAAAGTGGTTATCAAACGGCTATCCCGTTGCTGTTTTCTTAAGCGCTTTTTTTGTGGTGGTGGGACATAACTGGCCAATCTTTATGAATTACAGAGGCGGCAAGGGCATTGCCACATCGGTGGGCGTTTTGCTTGCACTCGATTACAGATTGGGATTGTTGATTTTCGGAATAGCAGTCATTGTGATTTTGATATCAAAGATGGTATCGCTCGGTTCCATTGTGGGTCTGGTAATCATGCCGCTGATATTTTGGCTGTTTCACGAACCTGCCGAATACATCGTCATAACAATTGTTTTGGCCGTGCTGGCGCTCTATCAGCACCGGTCCAACCTTATCAGGATCATTAAGGGCGAAGAGAGCAAGATCGGTTCCAAAAAAAACGAGCAAAAATAAACAGGGAGATTTAGTTTACTTTGCAAAACAGTTTTTTTGATAATCAAATGAATTCAAATATAAAAAGCAACGCACCGCTGGCCGATCGCATGCGTCCGGATAATCTGGACGAATTCATCGGCCAGCAGCATATCGCGTCCAAAGGCAAACTGCTGTATCGCATGATCAAAGCGGATAAAATAAGCTCCATTATTTTGTATGGAGCGGCGGGTAGCGGAAAGACTACGCTTGCCCATATTATCGCCAACGTCACGCAGAGCGAATATGTCAGCCTTAATGCGGTAACCAGCGGGGTAAAAGATCTCAAGGACGTTATCGACTCAGCCAAGCGGAATTTGGGTCTGTATAATAAAAAAACCATTTTATTTTTGGATGAGATCCACCGTTTCAATAAGGCGCAGCAGGACGCGCTGCTACCGGCTGTCGAAAACGGCACCATCACACTGATCGGCGCCACGACGGAGAATCCATATTTCGAAGTCAACGCCGCGCTCATCTCCCGCTCGACAGTCTTTGCGCTGGAACCTTTGAATACGGATGAGATCAAGCAGATCATCCGTTCAGCCGTGCTCAATAGGGAAAAGGGACTTGGCATGTATCCGATCAAAATATCCGAGGATGCAGTCGGATACTGGGCGGATACCGCAAACGGAGACGCGCGCATCGCTCTCAACGCGCTGGAACTCGCATTTTTAACTACCAATAAAAATTCCGAGGGACAGATTGTGATCGATCTGGAAGTTGCCATCGATTCCATCCAAAAGCGATCAGTCAAATATGATAAAAACGGCGACTCCCATTACGATACCATCAGCGCTTTTATTAAAAGCATGCGGGGAAGCGACCCGGACGCCGCTGTTTATTGGCTGGCCAAAATGCTTTATGCCGGAGAAGATCCCAAGTTTATCGCAAGAAGAATGGTGATTTTTGCGTCGGAAGATGTCTCCAATGCCGATCCCTACGCTCTTTCACTTGCAGTTTCGGTTTTTCATGCGGTGGAGATCATCGGCATGCCCGAATGCAGGATCAATTTGGCTCACGGCGTCACCTATCTTGCCAGTGCGCCGAAAAGCAACGCTTCTTATATGGCGTTGGATGCCGCAACGGAAGACATCGAAAAAAAGCCTACGGCACGGGTTCCTTTGCATTTGCGTTCCACAGGTCACAGCGGTTCAAAAAATCTCGGCAACGGCGTCGGCTATTTATATCCCCATAATTTCAAGAATCATTATGTGAAGCAGAGCTATCTGCCGGAAGAATTTGATCAGGCGCAATATTATCAGCCAACTCAAATGGGCTTCGAAAAACAGCTCGACGAACATTTAAAACAATTAAAAGCGGACGATAAACAATGATTTTTTGAGGCCAGACCGCCCCAAAACCTATTGTCTGCCATTTGGATATATGCTATAATGATTCGTACAAAAATCACAGGGGGCAATTATGTCAGGACATTCAAAATGGGCCAATATCAAACATAAAAAAGGCCGACAGGATGCCATAAAAGGTAAAATATACACAAAAATGGGCAAGCTGATTGCCATCGCGTCAAAGGAAGGCGGTCCCGACCCCAATACCAACGGTAAGTTGAAAGAAGTCATCGCCAAGGCAAAAGCACAGAATATGCCCAACGACAATATTGAAAGAGCGATCAAAAAAGGATCGGGCGAACTTGGAAACAGCGTTTATGAAACCATTACTTATGAAGGTTATGGGATCGGCGGCGTTGCGGTTATAGTTGAAGCCCTTACCGACAACAGAAACCGGACTGCGGGCGATGTGCGATATATTTTTGATAAAAACGGCGGCAATCTGGGAACAAGCGGATGCGTATCCTTCCTCTTTGAAAAAAAGGGCACCATTCTTTTTGATAAGGATATACCAATGAGCGAAGACGAATTAATGGAACTTGCGCTCGATGCGGGCGCCGAGGATTTTGAAGCCAGCGAAGACGGTTATGAGATCACGACCGCTCCGGATGATTTCAACGCCGTGATCGAAGCGATTGAAAATGCCAAGTTAAAACCGGTCTCTGCGGAAATCGGAATGAACCCGACAACGGAAACCGAGCTTGCAGATGAGCTTCAGCTGAAAAAATTCCAAAAGATGCTTGATATGTTTGATGATAACGACGATGTCCAGGATGTATGGCACAACGCCATTCTTCCGGATGAAGAGGAAGAAGATTAATCTGAAAAAAAACGATCAGCGATTCTCATCGCTGATTTTTTATACGACAATGTAATTTTTGAATACGCACTAAGCATAAACAATTTTTTGGATATTAGCGTTGCCTATTTTTTACATACATGTTATTATCAAATCAAAAACAGTAAGGAGACATTCAATGAAAGAAAAGATTTGGATGAATACCGAAGGCGAATTTGGAAAATACATCGTGCAGGAGCTGAAAGCGCCGGTGATGAGTCCCGAATTCAAGGAATTTTATGACACCTATGCAAGGCGGACGCTTTGGATGGATGCCAATGTGGTTCCGGGCGCGTTTCAAATGAATACCAGCTGGTACATATCGGCTTCGGACGTGCGGCCGCTTTTTAAACATGACGAGCATGTGCATGATTATGACGAATTGATCGGTTTTTACGGTTCGGATCCCAATGACCCGTACGACCTGGGAGGAGTCATCGAAATCGGAATCAACGGGGAACTTCATCAAATCACCAAAAGCTCCATGATCTTTATACCAGGAGGCATGAAACATCTTCCCTTGTCGATCATGGAACTGCACCGTCCGATTTTCCATTTCTCCATTTCAATGAATCCTACCTACAGCGGAAAGCATACGTCCGGCGAATCGTATGATTACAACGATTCCGCGCGAGATAAATGATCCATATCAAAACAATGCCTTAAAGTGAGGTTTTAAATGTGATCTTATAAAATCACATCAAAATTTACGATATCGCTTTCTTTAAAAATTTCGCTTCCCGTGACATAGCTGATATTTTTGAATATGCTCGAAGCTGATTTGTCGTTGCCGCTGCCGTGTAAAAAGCCGTAGTAACGCTTCATCCTTTTAGCTGCTGCTTTTACCGCATATTCAAACAACTCCGGATAGGAAAAATCCATGATCTCATTTTTGTCGCATGGATTGAGCCATAAACGATGAGACAGATTCATTACATCAAGTTTTTTTTCCTTGGCGGCCATTGAAAAAAAAGGCCGTTCAAATCGATATTTTTGATGTAAAACCGCGTCGGCAGTCGAAAAAAGCGGGCGGAGAAAGCGACAATTTTTTGTTATCTTTATCAGCTTTTTATAATCTCTTAAACAAATGGAGATCATGTCATTTGGTATGATCTCTTTTTTTAAATTCTTGATGATCTCGCTTAAAAAGCGGTTAATCAAATTTACGTCATCAACGTGGATTTCGGTAATATCGAGTACGTTCTCAAGAGGCAGGTTACGGAACTTAGCATAGGTGACATCGCAAAGTATTTCCAGACGCTTATGCGTGTATTGATAAGGTTTTGTCTCTTCCCTGCCCGTGACGGCAATGCCGCCGAAATAGTTGATAAAAGGATGCGTTTGCGCATCCAAAGCGTGATGATTGATAAAGCCTAAAAGATACGCTGTAATTTTACTTGTTTCAGGCAATGAAAATTCGGCGAGTACTTTTTTTGCTTCTTCGAAAAACTGATTGGGATTGATATGCATAAAATCTCCGATGTTTTTTACCCAAGGATCAGCATGACTCTTTGCGGCAGCCCGGTAATAAAAAATATCGCCGCCCATGCAGCCCAATTTGTAAAATAAAAGATTTTTATGGATGATTTCTTTACATCCTTCATCCTTAAGATTTCGTAAGGATTCCATTCCGCAAAGAAGATGATTGTGTATATCCGACATGAGGCACTCCTGTTTGAAAGAATAATAAACAAAGGAAAAATAACAACAAGCACTTCCCTTATTTTACACGATTTTGGTATCGGAATCAAAAATATTTGTTATAATTGTGATATCTTCTCGAAAGGAATTATTTTATTATGAAATTCAACAAACAAGAAAAAAGTTGGATCCTATATGATGTTGCCAATTCGGCGTTTACCCTCATCATTTCAACAACGATACCGATTTACTTTGCAATGCTGGCTGATAAAAGCGGTATTGATGCAAATGTGGTTTCGGGATCGTGGGGAACGGCAACGGCAATTTCCGTATTGATTCTGGCTGTGCTTTCTCCGCTGCTCGGAGCGATCGCGGATTACAAAGGTATGAAGAAAAAAATGCTGCTGATTTCGCTTATTATCGGCCTTATCGGTATGATCGTTTTTACATTTACCGAAAACTGGCTGATTTTTGCGGCGGTATTTATTGTATCCCGGCTGGGCTATTCCGCATCAAACGTATTTTACGATGCCATGCTTACCGATGTGACAACGGATGATAAAATGGATCAATTATCCGCGCACGGATATGCGTGGGGCTATATCGGCAGTTGCATACCGTTTATACTGGGAATCGTATTTATTGCGCTGAATCCCTTTGGCATGGAACAGGAAACTTCATTTAAAATTTCTTTTATCATCACGGGATGCTGGTGGTTTTTGATGAGCATTCCCTTACTTAAAAACGTGCAGCATGTCCATTATGTCGAAAACAATCAAAATAAGCTTTCGGATGCATTTAAAAGGCTTAAAATAACGCTTAAAAAAATCAAACAAGACAAGAAGCTGCTTTATTTCATAATCGGTTATTTCTGCTACATAGACGGCGTATATACGATCATTTCCATGGCAACCACTTACGGGATTGAAGTAGGCATCGACAGCATGCAGCTGATCGGCGCCCTTTTGTTTACACAATTTGTGGCATTTCCCTTTGCGATCCTTGCAGGCAGATTGGGCAAAAAACACGGACCGCTGCCTTTGATCAAAATTTATATCCTTATTTATATGGTGATCTGCGCGTTCGGATTTCAGCTTGACCAGGCCTGGGAATTTTGGCTTCTGGCATTTATGGTCGGTTTGGCGCAGGGAGGCATCCAATCGCTCTCAAGATCTTATTTTGCAAAAATTATACCGAAGGAAGAATCCAACGAATATTTCGGCTTTTTTGACATCTTCGGAAAATTTGCTGACTTTCTCGGGCCCCTGCTTCTGGCGCTCAGCGCATACGTTTTAAAAGCGTCCAAATACGGCATATTATCTTTGATCATATTGTTTGTCATTGGCTTTGTATTGATCAATAAAGCTGATAGAATAGATAAGTCAGAAAAGAATCTCAAATAATTCTATTTATCTGTTCGGAGGTTTTATGTCACGCATCGTTGCGGCTCTCGGCGGAAACGCACTCGGAAATGACCCTGTCACTCA
The DNA here is from genome assembly GCA_036833715.1 of Eubacteriaceae bacterium. GTDB lineage: Bacteria > Bacillota > Clostridia > Eubacteriales > Anaerofustaceae > JBGMEA01. Next base: position 8,504 of record DAITPG010000030.1, read on the forward strand.
GCAAAAACACGTGGATATAGCCGCGGATATCATTTCATCCATTGTCATCGCGGATAATGAAGTACTGGTGGCGCACGGGAACGGCCCTCAGGTCGGTATGATCAATCTCGCATTTGAAAAAGGGCATGACGCAGGCCTTACCCCGCTTATGCCTCTGGCCGAATGCACGGCCATGAGCCAAGGCTATATCGGTTATCATTTACAACAGAAGATCGATGCCAGTCTTATGTCAAAAGGATCGCTGACTCCGGTCATCACCATGCTCACGCAGGTGATCGTTGATGAAAATGACCCCGCTTTCAAAAACCCCACAAAGCCGATCGGCAGCTTTTACGATGAAGATACCTGCAACAAACTCAAAGCGGAGAGTACGGATGTTTATAAAAAATTCCCCGAAGGCTACAGAAAGGTCGTTGCTTCTCCCAAGCCTGTAAAAATTTATGAAACCGTCACGCTGGATGTGCTGCTCAAAGCCGGCCAGGTGATTATTGCCTGCGGCGGAGGCGGCGTACCCATCATTAAAACCCCTACAGGTTACCAAGGCGTTTCCGCGGTCATCGACAAGGATCTTGCCGCTGCAAAGCTTGCGCATTTGGTAAAAGCCGATTATTTGTTTATCATGACGCAGGCTCCGTATGTAGCTTTGAACTTCGGAAAATCGGATCATCTAGATCTCAAACGGCTGACGGTCAAACAAGCCGAAGAATATATCAAGCAAGGCCATTTTCCGGCAGGCAGCATGCTGCCGAAAATCGAGGCAGCCATTGATTTTGTCAGGGGATTTCCTGATCGTAAGGCGATCATATGCGCTTTGGAAAACGCGCTTGAAGCCCTCGACGGAAAAAGCGGAACGCTGATCGTTGAGGAATAAACATCGATATAGAATAAATCAAAATAAGCCTCTGCGCCGATCAATGCAGAGGCTTATTCCCATAAAAAATGGCTTAAAATATTTTTTTTGAGCCGTAGTGTTCTTCGACCAGTCGAAGGGTTTCTCCAAAACGTTGAAAATGCACGACTTCTCTTTCTCTCAAAAAACGCAGCGTATCTTTCAAAAGAGGATCGTCCGTCATTTTGATCAAATTTTCATATGTGATGCGCGCTTTTTGTTCGGCCGCCATGTCTTCATACATATCGACTTTGGCATCGCCCTTGGAACCGATGCCGACGGTGTCGAATGTCTGTCCCGCGGTGTTGATATAAAAAGGGTTGCATCCGTGTTCGATATAATAGCCGTCAAAACCGGCTTTGATCATTTCATCTTTGGTTGCTCCGTCGGTCAGCCGGTCAAAGATCGTTCCGATCATTTCGAGATGCCCGAGTTCTTCGGTGCCGATATCGGTGAGTATCGCCTTTCCTTCTTTAAGCGGCATGTTAAAGCGCTGGGTAAGGTAACGCAGCGAAGCGCCTAATTCACCGTCGGGCCCGCCGTACTGTGTAATGACGTTTTTAGCCATCCTTAAATCTTTTCCGCTTACTTTTACAGGGTATTGAATAAATTTATTATAGACCCACATTAATTCATACCTCCGTACATTTTTTGCCAAGGCCACCTTTCGATATAGGTCCAGAAACCTTCGGCCTTATTTAAGTTGGTCAAGGGATCATTGTATTTCATCATATATTCCATGCAAAGCTTGTGATATTCTTCGCTGTAGAAATTATGTCTTGCAAGTACTTCTAAGTCATTGGGATGCGTATCCAAAAACAAAGCCGTTTCCAGTGCGGCAAAGCTGTACTGCATGATTTTTTTCAGCATTTCTTCTCTTTGTCCGTCAACGGGCATTTTATTATCGTCTAGCATAACGTTTCATCACCTCTGACGTTGCCTGCATACGGAGAATTAAGCCATTTATACAAAGTACCTTTTTGCATTGCCTCTTCCAAACCATACTCATTCACATTGAGCTGGTAAGGAACATACGCATTCGCCGCCTTCGGTTCCGCCGGCATAAAAGGCACCATTGGTACATAATCTGCTCTGTCCATTCATTCGTTCCTTTCAATTCTTATGAACATAAATTCAATGTTCTGTTATATAATATTTTTTATGTGCCAAACTGTTACCCGCAAACGAAATGAACAGTTATAAAAACATTCGTAGATTAATCTGGATTTGAATAAGTATAAGTTGAGAAGAGACAAAAAAAACACCTCTTAATGAGGTGTTATTTTCTAATCTTGGATTAGAATTTGTTTCTCTGCTGTTTTCTGGATCTTCTGCAATCCGGGCATCTTCTCGGTTCGTTTTCAAAACCTTTTTCTTTGTAGAATGCCTGTTCGCCTTCGGTAAAGATGAATTCATTACCGCAGTCAGCACAAATAAGTGTTTTATCAGCCATGTGAAACCTCCTTGATTTTTACGGATAATTTTTAAATAGTCCTTAGTAAAAATTAAGGAGATTAAAAAACCCGTGGTATAGCTTCCGCTAGCATGATTATAGCATAGCTAAATATGAAATTCAAGGAAATTTTTTAATTTTATTCTGCATAATTTTCTAATGTTTTGTTAAGAGCGCTTTCTCCGATGACAATAATCCCTTCCCTCAATTTGGCGGCTTCGGCTTCATCAAAAACCGCAACGGGCGTATCAAAGGTTTCTTTTAGGCTTTCGTTGCCGTTGATATCATATTCATAGACGCAAATCAGTTCTTCTTTATCTTTAACGATGGTGCTTACTTTAAAAGTCCCGGGAGAATAGGAGTCGATTTCCTTTGAAAAAGTGATTCGGTCCGCCGTAAAGCTTTCAAGCTTCCATTCGGACATCGCTATAGCAACAGCGTTTTCGTCGGCATTGATGAGGGTTTCGGGCGGATCTTTTTCTTCGATGTTGACAGTCTGCGACTTTGCATATTTTCGGATGTAAATAAATTTCGCCGCTGCGCTGACCTTGACAACGGGTTGGTCGGTTTCTACGGTTTCATTGCCTTTGGCGGTATTCGCTTTTGCTGTTTGAGTATTATTGTAAAAATAGGCTCCGAAAAAACCCGCAGAAAAACACAAACACAAAATAAATAACATGCTGATGAATTTATGTCGTCCAAAATATCCTTTTGCAAAATTCAAAGGAAAAACTCCTTTCTTTTTATGAATGAAGTTATTTTCCCCTTAATTTTTATATTTATACTTTTATCGGGTAGATTGATTCAAAATTTCTAAATTCTGTAAAAACCCACCTTGCGTTTTACCTTATCCAAAGTCTTTGACGCCATATAAGAGGCGAAATCACTGCTTTTCTTGAGTATGCCGTTCACATAGTCCTTGTCTTTTGAAATTCTTTCAAATTCAGCCTGTATGGGCGCAAGTTTGTCGGCAACCGTCTCCCCTACCGCCATTTTAAGCACCGCGTATCCTTGATTTGAAAATTCCTTTTCCGTATCGGATATGGATTTATCCGTGATGCAGGAATAAATTTCAAGCAAATTGGATATCCCGGGCTTATTTTCGCGGTCAAATCTTATTTCGGTATCCGAATCCGTAACTGCGCGTTTGAATTTGGATATGATCACGTCTTTTTTATCTTTCATAAGGATATATGCATTGGCGTTTTCGTCGGATTTGGACATTTTTTTGGTCGGCTCGGTCAAGCTCATGATTCTGGAGCCAGCTTCTCCGAAATAGGCTTCCGGCACCTTGAGAGTTTCGGAATATTGCTGATTGAAACGCTGCGCGATATCTCTTGTTAACTCAAGATGTTGCCTTTGATCATTTCCGACCGGTACCAGATCGCTCTGATAAAGCAATATATCCGCAGCCATCAACACCGGATAATCATATAATCCAACGCGGATATTTTCCTGTTTGGCCGACTTATCTTTAAACTGCGTCATGCGGGACAACTCGCCCATATACGCATAGCAATTCAAAATCCAGCAAAGCTCCGCATGAGCGGATACATGCGATTGCAGAAATAACAATGATTTCCCGGGATCGATCCCGGCAGCCAGCAGCATGGCGCTGCATTCCAGTGAACGCCTGCGCAGATCAGCCGGTTCCTGCAAAACCGTTATAGCATGCATATCAACGATGCAATAAACACAATTATACTCTTCCTGCAGTTTTGCCCAGTTTTTTATGGCACCCAGATAATTGCCTAAGGTAAACTCACCTGAAGGCTGAATTCCGCTGAATATGATTTTTTTCTTTTCCTCAAACATAACTTACCTCTTTAATGCTTATGTGCTATCATACCAATTTTTTATGCGGTTTTCAACAAATTATCGGAGGTTTTCTGATTTGGTAAAATATTGTAAACTATATATTTATATAATGGTTTACAATTACGTTTCGCTGTGCTATAATCTTTCAAAAAGGAGAATCCATTGAGACGAAACAAGATAAAATATCTGATCCATTGTGCGCTCATCATTACGCTCATCATCCTTTCCGCATTTATAAAGATCCCATTTCCGCTGGTTCCCCTTACGATGCAGACATTCATCGTGATTTTATGCGCGTTGATATTGGGACCGGGAAAAACCGTCGTAGCCTTGTCTCTATATATTTTGATGGGCCTTATCGGACTTCCGGTTTTTGCTTCCGGCGGCGGCTTTGCTTATGCGCTTAAACCATCGTTCGGTTATCTGATCGGCATGATACCGGCCGCTTACGCAGCGGGCGTGATCGCAAAAAAGAATATCCGCAAAAAATTTATGTTGTACCTGCTGGCTTCAGTTATCGCAACTTTGATCATATACATTATCGGAGTGCCTTATCTGTATTACATATCCAACCATGTTTTGATGCTGAATAAAGAATTTGCAGCGATTTTGTACAGCGGTTTTTTGATAACCTTGCCGGGTGATATGCTTAAAGCTACGGTTGCATCCATCGCAGCTAAAAAAATTCCTCCCATTGATTGAGACAGATAAAAAAACAAGCCCGAAAATACGAGCTTGTCATTAACCTATTCAAGATAGTTGGCGGCTTTTTGAGCAGTATACAATTTTGCATAAATCCCGTTTTGAGCAATCAGTTTTTCATGCGTCCCATCTTCAACGATCTTACCCTTATTCATAACGATAATTCTTTTCGCCTTCTCGATAGTTTGCAGACGATGCGCAATGATCAGGGTGGTTCTGTTTTCGGCAAGAAGATCGAAGGATTCCTGTATGATCTTTTCATTTTCATTATCAAGACTGGAGGTCGCTTCATCCAGGATCAATATCGGGGGATTTTTTAAAAAGGTTCGTGCGATGGCTACACGCTGTTTTTGTCCGCCCGAAAGCTTGACTCCGCGTTCACCGACGATCGTATCATATTCATGAGGCAATCCCACAATAAATTCATGAAGATTCGCGAATTTAGCCGCTTGAATGATTTCTTCATCTGCGGCGCCGACTTTGCCATAGCCGATATTTTCCTTGATGGTGCCGTTGAATAAAAACACATCCTGCTGCACTATACCGATGTTTCGGCGTAAAGATTCCTGCGTGAAGTTGCGGATATCGATCCCGTCGATTTCAATAGCCCCTTCGGTGACTTCATAAAATCTGGGAACCAGCGAACAAAGTGTAGTTTTTCCAGCGCCGCTTGGACCTACAATGGCGATGGTTTCGCCCTTTTCAATGTTCAGATTGAAGTCGTTTAGTATGGGAACGTCATTGGTGTAATGAAAATCGACATGATTAAAATTAACCTCGCCTTTGAGCGTCCCGGCGTCAAAACTGTCTTTGTTGT
>DAITPG010000031.1:0-14113 GCA_036833715.1 Eubacteriaceae bacterium
GCAACTTTCTCATTATTCAAAAAACTGATGGAAGAAAAATACGGGGAAGAATATTACAAAAGAATTTATGTCGTCACTAATAAAACCAAGGGACAGCTGCGCGAAGAAGCAAATCGTCATCATTACAGTGTTTTTGATTATGAAGATGACATCAGCGGAAGATACAGCGTTTTAACCCCAGCCGGTCTTTTACCCATTGCCGCTACGGGTCTCGACATCAAAAAGATCCTAGCTGGCGCCAAAGATGCCTGGGCACGCTTTAACAATCCCAATATCGCAGAAAATCAATGCTATCAATACGGGGTCATCCGAAGGATCATCAACCAACGCCACAACAAATCCATTGAGATATTCGAATTTTATGAACCGCGTTTGGTCTATTTTGCGGAATGGCTCAAACAGCTTTTTGGAGAAAGCGAGGGGAAAGAATACCGCGGCATTTATCCCTCTTCACTTATTTTGACCAGGGATCTGCATTCCGTGGGCCAATTCCTTCAGGAAGGCACGCAGATCTTTTTTGAAACGGTATTTAAGCTTAAGAATCCGCCGCTCGATATATCGTCCGATTTCACATTGACAGGGCTTTCCTTTAACGAGCAGAACAACACCATTATGACGGCCGTCAATAAAGCGCATTCCAAAAACAATACGCCCATCATCACCTTTGAATTGGATGACTTGAGTGAAGAATCTTTCGGCTATGCCGTCTATTTCTTCGAAAAAGCTTGCGCGGTAAGCAGCATGCTGCTTGGCGTTGATCCGTTCAATCAACCCGGCGTGGAAGTATATAAGAAAAATCTTTCGGGCATGCTCGACCCGATCTTTCACGCAGTGAAATAATTCAAAAAGCAGAAGCCGTTCAAAATTGAGCGGCTTTTTTAATTATTAAAATGCAGTTAGATGCGCCCTGTTTCTTTGGTTTGATTTTGAATGCGTGTTATAATAAAAATGTCGACATCTAAAATAGATTTGTATTTGTTATGGAAGGGAGAATTTTATATGGAAGATGAAAAAAAAATCAAATTGGGAATCGGTTTTGCCACAGGACGCAAAAGTTTTCAAAAAGTGCTGAAAACCTATGTTTATAACTGGCTCGAATCGGGTTTGACTGAAAATATCAATGTAAAGCTCAATCTTTTGGTTGCCTATGATCTAAAATACTCAAATACAAAATCAAGCGATTACACCAATATCGCAAAAGATGTTTTAGAAAAGATCGATGAAACGTATTTTATCGGCAACGGGACCGTGCGAAAAGAAATGGAGATTTTGGCTGAGAAAAAAATCCTTAACGAAAACGAAATCCGACTTTTTACCGGCGGCGGATACGCAGCCAAACGCAATGCCGTTTTATATTCCGCAATCAAAAACAACATCGACTATTTAATGTTTTTTGATGACGACGAATACCCTATGGCCGTTACCAAAACAAGGGCGACCGCCGTATGGGGCGGTCAGCATGTGCTCAATACTCATTTAATCAATATCCAAAACGCGGATATCACGCACGGACATCACTGTGGATATATATCTCCGATCCCTTATATGGAATTTAATGAGATCATGACGAAGTCGGATTTCCGATTGTTTATCGAAGCCATCAGCAACGACATCGTCAGCTGGGACACCATCATGTCGGTCATGAAAAACGGAGGCGTCACCTACGCGGACACCAAAGTGCTTGTCAGCGACGATCCCACGGAAGTGGAAGAGATCAATCATGCCAAGTTCATTTCAGGTGCCAATCTATGCATCAATTTAACCGATCCTTCCCAAGTGAGGCCGTTTTACAATCCGCCCGGAGCCCGGGGAGAGGATACCTTTTTAAGCACCATGCTTTCCGATCACAAAGTTCTTCGCGTCCCCTGTTATACGTTTCATGACGGATTTTCAACCTATCATCATTTGATGGACGGCGTTCTGCCCATTAATCTCAAATACATCCAAGCCGATTCTCCGGAGATCGTGGAGCGCTTCTATAAAGCCTGCATCGGCTGGATACGATATAAGCCTTTGCTTTTGTATATCACGCAAAGGGAAACTTACGAAGAAAAAATCGCGGAAATCCGCGAAAGGCTGATCGCTACCCTGCCGATCGTATGCGCTTATTTCGGGCGGGACGATTTTATGAATATCCTCGGCGAACTGAAAAAGTATCATAACAACGTAAAAAAGCATCACAAACAATATATGGAAATTCAAACCGTATGGACAAAAATCACCGATTTCCTAACAGAAAAACAAATGTCTCAGGCTTAATAAATAAGATAAAGGCAAATTACATAGAAAAAGAGAAAATTTGATTTTAAAAATCGGCTTTCTCTTTTTTTAATATCAAATCAAAAACACATCATTAAAACCCATTGACATAAAAACAAATATAGGTTATAATATAACATGTGTTATATAACGTTTGATATATGAGGTAACAAATTTTGCCGCCAAAAAAAAAGATCAATAAGGAAGATATTTTAAAGACCGCATTTCAACTTGTTAAAAAAAGTGGAATAGAAAGTCTGAATGCCCGAACCCTCGCGCGCACGCTTCGCTGTTCCACACAACCCATTTTCAGCTATTATACTCATATGGATGATCTCAAAACTGAGGTCTTTTTAATGGCGAACCGATATCACAGCGAATATTTCAACAATGTACAGACAGACGAAAATATTTTTATAAATGTAGGCACGGCGTATGTTGATTTCGCGCTGGAAGAACCGAATCTATTTCGTCTGCTTTTCATGTCCGATACTTTATCAGGCAAAAAAATAAGCGCATTTGTAGAAGATGACTGCAATGAACATATCCGAAGCGGAATCCCTCAATGGTTGGACAAAGAATCTGATGAAGTCGGCCGAATGTTCACCGATATGTGGCTGTACGCGCACGGGATCGCATCCATGCTGGTGGCAAATCAAATTCATATAGAAAAAAATGAGATCGAAAGTATGATCAAAAATATGTTTACGCTGCTGGCCAGCGGGCATAAGGGAGGTAATTAAAGTTGGAATCTATACGTAAAAGAGGAATTGTGATCGGCGCATTGTTTATCCTTGCCATGCTGGCTTATATGCCCGGAAGTGAGCTTGTCGCTTCATCTCTTGACAGTGCCAATCGCTTCAACAATATCAATACAAGCCAATTGTATATAGGCATTATGCTTGAATTTATTAATTCCGCGGTTGTTGTGGGGATCGCGTCGCTGCTCTTTCCGATTCTAAAAAAAATTAACGAATGGGTGGCTGTGGCCTACGCCGCCTCACGGATCATAGAATCCATACTGCTGATCATTTGCTCGGTGTGCGCATTATTATTACCGCTGATAGGCCCGGAAGCTGTTGATACGGCAGGTTATACAATTCTCAAATTCCGTGAGCTGTTGTTTCAAATGGCAATGATTTCTCTCGGAGCGGGCAGCATTGCTTTTTGTTGCACATTATACAATGGCAAGCTTGCTCCCGGATCACTGTCTATTTTGGGCATCATCGGTTATATTGCTTTATTTATAAGCGGTTGGCTTAATATATTCGGCTTCGGAAAAATCAGTACGATTCTATTTATACCCGGCGCAATATTTGAAATCGGATTTCCGATCTGGCTGTTTATCAAAGGGTTTGCGGATCATCCGCAATCATCTTTACGGCAGTTATCATAAAGTGCGTCGACCATTACAGGGCTTCAAATTAAAAACACGTTTATTCACCTCTAAAGGTTAAAACGTGTTTATTTTTTTATTCAATACGATTACGGAAGAAAGCTTCGATCCCTGCATGGGACAAATCGAAGGTACTGTAACATATTGATTTATGAACGGACATAAGGATTGATTAAAATGATCGACATCAATAAACATGTATTGCCGAGATAAGAAGCATATAATAACTTTTTGTAACCCTTTCTTACTCGACCGTGACCGAGGGGAACAGATTCGCATCCGTATGCGGGATAAAACAGGCTGCCACAAATTCATCCATGTATTTATTGTTTGTGCTCAGTTCAAGATAGGTGATGCTGCGGCCCAGTTCGTCCACTTTTTCCTTTGCGTCGGAGGAAAGAAGCATGCAATATGCGCCTGAAAGGCTTGAATTGCCGATGTAAAAATATTTCTCGATATCGATATCGGGCAGCATGCCGATGTTAATCGCGTTGCGCATATTAATGCCGCTGCCAATGCCTCCAGCCACATAAACACGGCTTATGACATCAACATCCATATCAAGAGATTCGAGCATGACTTTCACCGCCGAGAATATCGCGCCTTTCGCGCGGATAAAGTTGTCGATATCCACTTCGGTAAGTTCAATGTCGCGCACCGAATTCGCTTCTTCTTTGGTGGCGATCACATAGCTGCCGATATTGTAATGATCGTGCTTGATCCTGCTGCCTTCGCGGATGAACTTGCCTTTGGAATTGATAAGGCCTTTTTTGTAAATTTCGCTGATGATATCGATGATGCCCGAACCGCACAGCCCGATGGGCTTGGTGCCTTCTTCTCCGATCACTTTATATGTCGGCTCCATGGTTTCCTTATCGATCACAATGGATTCGATGGCGCCGTCGGTCGCACGCATGCCGCAGCTGATGTCCCCGCCTTCGAAGGCAGGGCCGGCGGAGCAAGAACAGCTCACCATAAAGTCTCTATTGCCAAAAACCAGCTCGCCGTTGGTGCCCAGATCGACAAACAAACAGAATTCATCGATATTCCATACCATGCTGGCCAGCGTGCCCGCGGTGATGTCGCCCCCCACATAACTGCCGATATTGGGCGCTATGATAATTTCCGCATTGGGATGCATATGAAGTCCCAAATCTTTGGCCAAAATGCCATCGGTTTCAAAGAATACGGGTATAAAGGGTTCCATGCGCAGATAGTTTGCGTTCACTCCCGCAAACAGATGGTTCATCGTCGTGTTGCCTGCCACGCAGATGCGGTAGATTCGGCTCGGATCGATATTTGCCGACTTGCACATGTTATCGATCATGGGATTGATCGTTTCCTTGATAACAGCGTCTTGGAGCTTTTTCATTCCGCCCGGCTTGGTGGTTTCTATAATACGGTTGATCACATCCGCTCCGTAGCGTATCTGTCCGTTGCCGGAAGAAGCCTTGGCATAAATATGCCCGTCTTTCATATTGATGATCAGCGCCGATACTGTCGTGGTGCCGATGTCGATGGCGATTCCGTACATCGTTTCGTCTTCGGCTTTGCCGAGCACGTCCATCACGTACACTCCGTCCGGAGCGGTTTGGATCACTGCCTTTATTTCAAAATCGTTGTCGCGCAACAGATCGGGCAGTTTTTTTAATACTTCATACGGCACGGTGATTTTTTCTGCGCCCGCTGCGGTTTTCAAAGCGCGGATAAAACGCTCATTATCGGGCATGGTATCGTCCAGAGAAGGAATATCAAGCTTGAGCGCAAGGACGGAAAGGTTATTTTCAAACTTTAAACCCGCTTCCGAAACGTTCTTTTTGATTTCATTGAAGATTTTTACTTCTGCGTAAGAGCTTAGGTCTGCCACCTTCATACGGCTCTGGTAGGCTGCCGCGATATCGGGCACAAGGATCTCCGCATCCGCAGCCACAAAGCTGTTGCAGGCCAAACGGTAGCCCTGATTATATTCCTCTTCGAGCAAATGGCGCGTGATCTCCGAGCGCACTTCGCCGCTTAACAGTTTCACCTTGCATTTGCCGCAGGAAACATTGCCCGAGCATGGAGCGTCTATGGCCACATTGGCTTTTTTAGCCAATTCCAGTATCTGCTCGCCCTCCGCCGCGTGAATGATCACGTCTTCGGCGTTTTCGAATTTAAATGTTATTTTAGCCATAATCAATACTCGTTCCTTTGTTTTTATCTTATGTATGATTTTGATAAATCGGATTTAAAGCGAAGTCGGTTATTCATTCAAATGGGCACTATTATTGCAGCATACAAAAGAAGCCGATGTCCAACGCCTGTATACGCAATTATAACATGAAACAGGTTCATCCGCAACTTGCTCTTCTTCGATATCCGCCTTAAATTGGATACATTTTTTCGCTTCTGTTTCGGCCCCCGCAAAATCCATATTGCCGTTTGTAAATTCTTTTTCACCCTTATTGTTGATAATCCACATAATGATCCTTTTAATAATTTCTTAATTGCTGTTTAGTACATAATTTCCATGATTTTAACCCTTTTTCGTCCATGCTTTGATCTGAGACTAATATGACTGAACTACCATTTAATAAAACTGCTTTTATGGAATTTTCGACTTTGATCAATTCTGATCGATCCAAAATTGTACCGTCTATACTTTGTATCGAATCGATACCGGTTTTATTTAAAATTTCTTCCGCGCTTAAAAAATCTTCATCCGATTGAAGAGCGATTTTACCTTTAAATCGTCCGTCATTTCCGCTTAGCCGCAGACCTGCCCCTGCCAATGCCCCTATGATTCCGTCACCCGTGCCTCCATGTTCCGATAAATGGATATTGAGTTCTTTTGCGAGTTCATATGCTTTTTGTTTAGTAACAATGGTTGTTTTTGCCATTTTACCGAATTCTATCAGCTTAGGGACATCTGCGATCTTTTGAATCTCAGCGATACATAATCCGGGATCGGATCCTGCGGCACTTTCAATGTTTAAAAACTCTTCAGCGAAAAGAATAACCTCGTTTAAATTTGATTCGCCGATATCCGCGATAAAGCACATAGAACTGTTATGAGAAGTATACGGGATATCAGGATGAATAAACAATTGATGCCTTGTCACACCCATGCATTTGCCCCAGCCGTTTTTTTCGATTGAGTCGGATATCATCGATGCAAGTTCACCGGTTCCTCTGCTCTCTAAATCATCCGTATCGTCGATTGAAAGTAATATCTGCATGTTTCCTCCCTTTATTCGCCTTTCGGCAGTCGCATTCCGTTTCCGTCCAAAATCTGAGCAATTATATCATCGGTCATATCCAAATCATAAAATTCTTTATAGTACTTTTTGATCTCGGCTGTCAGATCCATATCCGCAAATCGATCGGGATATATTGTTTTAACAGCCCAGATAAGCGCCAGCGGTGTTTCTAATGATCCGTCGTGACCCCATCGGGAAATGCCGATCGGCATTTGATATACTTTTTTATCTTTTACTGCCCGTAATGCCTGCCATTGGCTGCTGTTCATGATATAAGCGGGCACTCCGACTTCATTTGCAAATATCACATCAGGATCCCACATGAAAATCTGCTCAATATTGGCATAATAACTGTCATCGATCAATTTCAGTTCATCATTGACGGAAACATCGATCAAACCTGCGGCGTTCATCCAATCTGCGGGAAGTGAATCCTTCTGATCGGTTCTTGTAGCCTCCTTGAGTGAATGATAGACCTTGACTTTGTCACTGTCTTGCAGATCCGCTAATTTGTTTGCTATATTATCGATTTGAAATTGATAGTAATCATTATATATCTTAGCTTTATCGGATGCGCCGATTGCTTTACCGATCACTTCAATTGCATATTGCTGTTGCGCCATGCTGTTATAATCAATCACAAGAAAGGGGATACCGCTTTTTTCGAGTTTTTGCTTTTCTCCTTTATTGCTGATCGATGAACTTTGAATAAAAATCACATCAGGATGAACTTTTATGAGTTCTTCTATGTTGATCGCTCCCGAAGAGATCGGTACGGCTGCGTCCTTGATCGCCGGATTCAATTGATTTAACAATTTGTCCCGTTTTAATCCTTCAACAACGGCAAAGATATTTTCACCTTTATCCAGCATTGTGACAACATGTCCGGAAAATGCGTATAAACAACCAATACGCTCAACGTTATCCGGCACAACCACTTCTCTGCCTGCGCAATCCGTGATCGTAATACCGGAACTATTTTCGCTGTTCTTCTGTTTATTACAGCCTGTCATTAACGACAGCGTAAAAATTACGGTCAATAACAAAATAACCGATTTTGTTGTTTTACTTGACGATATCATGATATCCCCTTTCAATCGATGTGTCAAAGCTGTTTGGTACTGATCGGAATGATCTGCTTAAGTTCGCTGCCGTTTTCCATTTGATATGAAACTACTTTTGCATTGATGTAAAATAGATTTTTAAGATTTTCTTCATTCAATACGCGCGACGGCGCACCGATTTCAGAGAATTTTTTTTCATTCATAAGTCCCACATTAATCGGTAATCCGTTATTTTCAAAGTAAAATGCATGATTGGGGAAATGAGTCGCCATGATAACTGTAAGCCCGACGGTTTTTACTAATTTAACGATTGTTTCAAGCACAATCAACTCATGATTAAAATCAAGATGGGCTGTAGGTTCATCCATAATGATCAGAGGTGTTTTTTGTGCAAGTGCCCTTGCGAGCATCACTAACTGCCCTTCTCCGCCGCTTAGCTGTGTATAAGGCCTGTCTTTTAATTTTTCAATCCCGACGGTGCAAAGACATTCATCAACAATTTCTATGTCCGCCCTAGAAGGAGATGAAAACATATTCATATGCACAGCTCTCCCCATTATAACGATCTCACGTACCGTATAAGGGAAAGTTTTGTCGTGCATTTGTGGTATAAAAGCGATCTGTTTTGCGATTTCTGCGGATTTTAAGGACTTGATATCTGTATTATGGATTAAAATGCTTCCGCTATTTAGTTTATTGATGCCGAGAATGCATTCAAGAAGCGTTGTTTTTCCGCAGCCGTTAGGCCCTACAATGCATAAAATTTCGCCTTCATTTATTTCAAGTGATATATCTTCAAAAATATTCTGTGCTGAATATTTATAACTTGCCTCATTAATTTTTATCATATTACCAACCGCCGCCTTTTGTGCTCTTGAGCAGATAGACAAAAAAAGGACCGCCGACTAAAGCTGTCAGAATACCGATCGGCATTTCGGCACCGGTAATGATCCTGCCTAGGTTGTCGACAAAAATCAAAAAACATGCGCCTAAAGCGAGACTCGCAGGGATCAAAATCCTATTGTCATTACCCACGATCATTCTTGCAATGTGCGGAATGATAAGCCCCACCCATCCGATGATCCCACTTACACAAACTGCGCCGGCTGTTGCAAGTGTTGTGCAGATCACAATGATCCCCTTATTCAGCGCCGGATCGATCCCAAGGCTGTGCGCTTCCTTGTCTCCCATAGACAATACATTGATCCTCCAGCGCATTGCGATCAATCCTGAGACGCCGATGCCAATGGGAATAACGGCTATCAAGATATCCTCATACCTAACCGAAGCAAGGCTGCCCATCAGCCAGAACACGATCGATTGCAGCTGATCTGCCGGATCGGCTACGTATTTCGCAAATGAGATCAATGCCGTAAAGATCGATGATATGATCGTACCTCCGAGAACCAGCATGATCGTCGGCGTCGTTTTATACACCCTGCCGATCAGATAACTGAGCAGGACAGCAGATCCGCCGAAGATAAATGCGAAAATATAGATATAAGATGAGGTTCCGAATAGTAAGATCGCCAGAGCTGCGCCGAATCCCGCACCCTGGCTAACCCCCAGTATTCCGGCACTGACGAGCGGATTGCGAAAAAGGCCTTGGAAGGACGCGCCGCTGATTGCAAGCGCGCCGCCGACCAAAGCTCCCAGTAAAGCTCTCGGCATACGGATATCCCATACGATCGATACAATCTCATCCGGCAAACTGCTTGGTGTAAATGTAAGCTTACTCCATAGCACACTGATGACATCATGTACCGTGATCGGATATCGGCCGATAAAAAGCGAACTTACTATAAAAATAATCGGACTGATTATTAAAAGAACTCTGATAATCCTTTTATTCATTTTATTTATTTCTTTTTTTAAGTACGATTGCCAGAGCGGTTATGATCACAGCTGCGACAATGATCGATGCAATAATGATGGCAGTTGAATTTAAGCCTCCGCCCGCAACAGTAAAACGGAGCTGTATATCTTTACTGAGCGTGTCACCGCTTTTTGATTTTAAATCCGGCGATATTTTGAGGATATAGCTTGTCCCTGCAGTGAGTTCGCTTTGAGGAACGATGGAAACATTGTTTTTCTTATCAGGTTCCATTTGGTCATCAGCCATAACAACTTTGATGGGTACCACATCACCTTTTGAAGTTTCCAACGAAAAACATTTTAAATTGTTATCCTTAACAGTCATATTAACGACATTTTTACTGAATACAAGGTTGAGCACAGCATTTGCCGCAACATTCTTTTGTCCGTCCGTCGGATCGGATGAAGAAAGTTCTACGGGAGTACCATTATTGACACCATTATTACCGCCGTTTCCGGAAGATGATGTTCCCGTTGTTGTAAAAGCGATCACGGTGTCTGCATCTGTCCAGTCAGATCCGTTATTTGTAGTGATCCCGGATTTGATCGTAAGCGCATATTCTGTTGCTTCTTTTAAATTACTGAATGTAACATTTAAACATGTTTTACCGTATTCAGCCGGGGTAACATCCGCTACGCTCACAGTTTCATCGGTAAGCGCACCGCCTGCTTTGGTAAGAACACAAAGAGACCCATTCGTAGAACCGTTAGATTTATTGACCGTTGCTGAACTTATGTTTTTCAAAGCTGAACCGTCGGCTGAGCCGTCCGTACTGAAAAGCAAAGTAAAAACCGCACCCGTTGCCGGAACATTTGTATTATCTTCGGCGTTCGCTGAAATTTTTAATTCGGTTGTTACTCCGTTAAGGGTTGCTTTAGCGAATTTTATACTTCCCGCGGATGCCGAAACTGTTTGAGAAGGAATAAAAAATCCGATTATGTAAATAGCTGTAATGAATAAAACAAATATTTTTGATATTTTTTTGTTTTGACTATTCTTAAACATGGAGATCCTCCCAAATTATTATTTGCTTCGATATACTCCTGAATAATATCTACATAAAACAATAAGCGTAGTTTCAACGAAAGAAACTGCGCTTTAATTCTTTTAAAACGTTTTTGTTTCTTCTTTCCGAAAGGGAGGCAATTTCGTTTCCGAAATTACCCAAAGGTCCGCAGTTCATAGCCTTAGCTTTAGATCAACGAACTCGAAGAACAGATAAATATATTCAGTTAAGGTCGATATTCCAAATCAAAAGCAGCAAAATTATTGCAAATTAGCTGCTTTTGATCTTTTGATTACATGATCTCGTTCATGTTAAGCGCCGGATGGCCCTTATCGGTAAGGAACGTCAAAACGGCTTCGGATTCGGTTGCGATGGTTTCGTCACAGATCATATCCGTGAAATTATCGATCCCGTAAAGCTCTTTCGCGGTTTTGTTGAGTTTTGCCGCAACGTCGTCTTTCAGTTCTTTGGGCATCCATACGATTCTTTCGATACCGCCTTCAGCTCTCATGAATTTCTTGGAAGCGATAAAGTGTCTGCCGTGTCCCATAAAGCCCGGGGTCTGCACGCCGCCGCCCGTCATGGATGCGAGCTCGCCGAAGGTCATGCCTACGGGAGTCACTCCTTTGAATTCGCGGTTGACGATAACGACGCCTTTGGCTTCCGGCATGATTCCGCAGATACATTCAAAGCATCCGCAGCTTGTCATCGGGTCTTCAAGGATCGAATACAGGGCTACTTTGGTTACCGCGCCGTGCGAAGCCTGGTCGACGATATGGTTGACTTCTTCGTATTTGCCGGTAAACTCATCGATGAGACCTTCCTTTTTGATCGGCTGGCAGGGTCCCGTCGGTTGCAATTCCTTGGTCGCTTTTGCGTCAAGCCAGCTTACGGCTCCGCACAGGCCCAGTCTTTCGGGCGTCACTACGCAAACGTGCGCGGGCGCGAAGGATTGGCACATGATGCAGGTGTAGAACGTGTCTACGCTTTCATCCGTCATCGCGGCAAGTCGGGAATCTCTGGATTCGTATTTGGGCATGGCCACTTTTTCAAGCAGCTCTCTTACTTTAGGTTCTTCCGTGATCAGCGTAACCTGGCATTTATCCACTACGCTGTCGAATTCATCCATGATCATCGCGTAGATGACTTCGCCGATGTGCTTCATTCTGAAGCCTTTTGCGTAGGAATCTTTGTTGATCCTGATTCGGAAAATGTTTCTCTGGCCCGTATGCATCACGCCTTCGATGTAATTGAGCCAGTGATGGATCTTACGTTCGAGTACGGGTTCAAAATCCTCTTCCATCTTTGCGCCGTAAACTTCTACCAGCACGGCAAGAGAAAGATTGACCGGAGCGTCACCGTCGATGTCGGGACCGATCAAGGTGATCTGGTGATCTTCGATCTTGTCCGCATCTCTCATAACGAGAAGTTCGCAGGTGGGCACTTTTTCTCCGTTAAATTCGGCATGGAGATCGTTTCTTCTTACGATTTCGCCTTCAAAAGCGGCTGCGAATGCGACCGGTATATTGATTTCCTTGACTTTGATTTTGATGTTGCGCAGCTCAAGCGATTTTTTAACGGTCATCGAATGATCTGTGATGGATTCAAGCGCCGTAGGCACCTGATTTTCACCGAGATCCACATCGACAATAACCGGGAAACCGAGAGCGATAGCGCCCGCTCCCGCGGAAACCACAACTTCGTTGAGCGCGCCGAATGTATTGACAAAAGCCGGTACTCTTTCTTTGGTGTATTTAAGCAGCCCCGCGAGATCGCCCGGCTGCACATTGCCGAAGATCAATGCTGCGCGGATCGCTACCGTTACAACATGGGTTACAGCGGTCACGTCATGTCCCAAAGGAACGACGCGGAATTCGAGACCGACCTTCACGCCGCCGTTAACGGCCTGATCGATCACGTTGCCTACAAGGAATGTAAGCAGACCTTTGCTTTGGTAATCTTTAATGACATTAATCACATCGTCCGCGTTTTCAGCTTCGCCGAGCACTACAGCAACGCCCGGGATATCGCCGGTTACAAGCGGTACGCCTAAAGAACGAATGATCGGGTCGGGTACAAATCCGATTCCGCCTTCGTTTTCATAAGGATTTTCTGAGGCTACAAATTTGAGCGCTTCAAGGATTTCGGCGCCGACCGCTGTCGCGAGTCCCGCATTCAATGCTTCGCCTAAATCTTCCTTGTTAGAGATCAAACTTTTTAAAACGCCTACACAAGCTGTCAAATCACCCAGTTTTGAAACTTTTACTCCGGTTGCGGCATAAATGGTCGGCAGATAATAAGCCGTATCCGGGAATGCCACCTTTTTGTCCGCGCCGTATTTTGCGATTGCGTCGTTGACCGCCCCCTCAGTCAACCCGGCTACCGCATTGGAACCGGCATAGATTAAATCAGTCAATACACTCATTTTACATCCTCCTTATGTATTGAGATATTGCTCTATTTACAGTTCAAGGAAAGAATCTGTATATAAAACATTATTCTTAATTATATCACAGGATTTGATCGTTTCCATGAGTCTTACGTCACAAGGATTAACAATTGCGGAAGTAAATCCGTTCATCATTGCCATTGCAACCGTAGCGGAATCCAAAATCGGTCTTAATTCCTTCGGCATGCCGTTGGAAACGTTGGAAAGGCCGCCTGTGGTATTGAGTCCCATGTCACTGATCATTTTGATCGCACCTAGAACGTCCATCTGTTTATCCTGCATTCCTTTGATAACCAGGAAAAGCGGGTCAAACCACAGATCGGTGGGTTCCATGCCGAGCATCATGCCGCGTTCGAGCATTTCCTGGCAATAAACCATACGTTCGTCGTTGTCTCTGGGAATTCCTTCTTTTGCGCACAGCGCGATGCAGATGGCATCGTTGGATGCGGCAAGGTCGATGTTGGCGATTCTGTCGCCCGCATCAGCGGAGTTAACGATCGGTTTGCCTTTGGAGCGGTTGTACACCGAAATACCGGCTTCGATCGCTTTGGCATTGGCGGTGTCAAGGCAAAGCGGAACATTGTCAAAGTTTTCCTGAAGAAGCTTAACAGCCCATTTCATCAAGTCTTCGCCTGTGCTTTCCGCCGGTCCGATGTTTACGTCAAGGTAGGTAGCGCCCGCTTTAAGCTGCTCCTGCGCTCTTTGCAGAATCGGTTCGGGATTTCTGTTGTTGAACGCGTCTCTGATTGCCGGCGATATGCAGTGGATTCTTTCGCCGATTACAACAAATTTTTCCATTGTTGGTTTATCTCCTTTTTATTTAT
>DAITPG010000032.1:0-11298 GCA_036833715.1 Eubacteriaceae bacterium
GCGCAACGGGTGACACCGGACCTACGGGACCGACAGGACCTACAGGAGCAACGGGTGATACCGGACCCACAGGGCCCACAGGACCCACAGGAGCAACGGGTGATACCGGACCGACGGGACCGACAGGACCTACAGGGGCAACGGGTGATACCGGACCGACGGGACCGACAGGACCCACGGGAGCAACGGGCGACACCGGACCCACAGGGCCAACCGGACCCACGGGAGCAACGGGTGATACCGGACCTACGGGACCGACAGGACCTACGGGAGCAACGGGAGATACCGGACCGACAGGTCCCACGGGACCCACGGGAGCGACGGGTGATACAGGACCTACGGGACCCACAGGACCCACAGGAGCAACAGGTGACACCGGACCGACGGGACCGACAGGACCTACAGGGGCAACGGGTGATACCGGACCTACGGGACCAACCGGACCCACGGGAGCAACGGGCGATACCGGACCGACGGGACCCACAGGACCCACAGGGGCAACGGGCGATACCGGACCCACTGGACCGACAGGACCTACGGGGCCTACGGGAACTTTAGGTAGTATGCCTTACGCGCGTATTTCGGATGATACGACGCAAACACCGGCTACAACGAATGCGACGGCGGTAACATTATCTACCAATGGTTTGCTAAATTTAATTACGCATACGCCAGGAACCTCGGTTATAACTTTCCAGACAGCCGGAACCTATTTGTTAACGGTTACAAGTCAAGTGTCCCAAACCGTTGCAGCAGCCACACGTGTCGACTTATGGCTTCGCAAAAACGGAACTGACCTTATCAATTCGAACCGAGCCAGAACTTTGACTACATCAACCGATATAGGAAGTGTAGCATTGACGTATATGACGACTATGGCGATTAACGACACTTTAGAAATATATCAATCTGTTGGGGTAACGGGACGTGGCGCTGGTATATATGCCTATCCGGCAGCGACCGGCCCCGCTGCACCTTCTGTTATCATAACCATAGCCTATATTAGTACTTGAACAATTATATAATATTGTTCAATGAAGAGGCCTTGCCGCAGAAATCTTATCTGCGGCAAAGCTTTTTTTCTGTTTTAATGTCATCTTTTTAGGGTTGAACATATTGTATTAACAGAAAAGTGAAAAAGGTGACATATGAATAAGTACAAAGTTTGTGTTTATGCGATATGCAAAAATGAAGAAAAATTTGCCGAACGATGGATGAAATCCGTCGGCGAAGCGGATGTCGTGGTGGTTTCGGATACCGGCTCCACGGATGGCACTGTGCAGAAGCTGCGCGCTCTGGGCGCCGAGGTGTATGTGGATATCATCGATCCGTGGCGGTTTGACGAAGCGCGCAACGCGGCGCTCGGCCATATCCCCGAAGATGTCGATATCTGTGTACCGGTCGATCTTGATGAGGTTTACGAGCCCGGATGGCGTGAAAAGCTCGAACTTGCCTGGCAGCCGGACACGCGCAGAGGGCTGCATTTGTTTACCTGGGATCATAACACAGACGGAACCCCCGCCAAGCAATTCACCAAGGAAAAAGTGCATTGGAGACACGGGTACCGATGGGCGCATCCCGTGCATGAAATGCTGCAGTATTTTGGAGAAGGCCCCGAAAAAACCATTTGGATCGAAGGCATGGTGCTGCACCATTATCCCGATCTTACCAAGCCGCGCTCGCAGTATCTTCCGCTGCTTGAGCTATCCGCCCAAGAAAATCCCACGGACGACCGCACGGTATTCTGGCTGGGAAGAGAATATATGTTTAACGGCATGCATGACAAGGCCATCGAAACATTAACAAAGCACCTTGTGCTGCCGACGGCGCGCTGGGATGAGGAACGCGCGGCCTCCATGCGTTTTATCGCAAAAAGTTATCAATCCAAAAGTGATTTTGCGCAGGCGATGCAATGGTTTTATAAATCGATCGCAGAATGCCCCGGCGTAAGGGAAACCTATTACGAAGCGGCTAAATTAGGTTATGTGCGCCAGGATTGGCCGACCGTGTATTTTATGGCGGAGCGCGCGCTGGCCATCGAAAAACCGTCCGGCAGTTATCTGGTCGATCCCGACGCCTGGGGCTACGGACTTTACGACTTGGGCGCCATCAGCTGTTACCAGCTGGGGCTGTACAAAAAAGCCTATGAATATGCCTTGAAAGCCTGCGAAATATCTCCCGAGGACAAAAGGTTGAAAGTTAATTTAAAGCTGATCAAAGACAAGTACGATGCGGAGATATCCCATGAATAAATATAAAGTGTGCGTTTACGCCATATGCAAAAATGAGGAAAAATTCGTATCGCGCTGGATGGATTCCATGAGTGAGGCGGATATGGTGATTGTGACCGACACTGGCTCCGAAGACAAAACCATAAAAGCCCTCCGCAAGCGCGGCGCCATAGTTTATGAAGACAGTATCAAGCCCTGGCGCTTTGATACGGCACGCAATATCTCGCTTTCGCATGTGCCCGAGGATGCGGATATCTGCGTATGCACCGATCTGGATGAATTATTTGAGCCCGGCTGGAGAAAGCATCTTGAGGAAAAATGGACACCCCAGACCAAGCTTGCCAAATACATTTATAACTGGAGCCTCAAAGCGGACGGATCGCCCGATATACGGATTTATTATACCAAAATCCATGCGCGCCACAACTTTGAATGGAGACACCGCGTCCACGAATGGCTTACCTATACCGGCAGCGAGCCGCAGATCACCACCTTGATCGATGAGATCGTGCTCAACCACTATCCCGACCCGGCGAAATCCCGTAATTCATACCTTACCCTGCTGGAAGAAGCCGTTCAGGAAGAACCCGAGAATGATCGCTATATGTATTATCTGGGCAGGGAATACATGTATAAAGCGCAGTATGAAAAATGCATCGAAACCTTAAAACGGCATCTTGCGCTTCCGCTGGCCTTTTGGGCCGATGAACGCAGCGCATCGATGCGTTGGATCGCTTTCAGCTATTACCGTCTCGGCGATAAACAGGAGGCCTTTCGGTGGTACTTAAAGGCGATCGCCGAGGTTCCCAAAATGCGCGATGCTTATATCGAGTGCGCAAAAATGGGTTATTTGACGGGCGACTGGGCCATGGTCTACTTTATGACCGAAGAAGCTTTAAAGATCAAGGAGCGTTCAAAGACTTATACGAATATGGGGTATTCCTGGGACGAAACGCCGTATGATCTGGGCTCCATCGCATGTTATCGGCTGGGGCTTTTGAATAAAGCCGAAGAATTTGCGCTGGAAGCGATAAGGGTCAATCCCAACGACGAACGGCTCAGAAAAAATCTTGAACTGATTCGGAACGCCCTCAATAGGCGAAATCCATAAAAATTCATCATTCTCAGGCATTAAAATTACGGGGAAAATCATGCACTAAAAAATCGATAAAAGCGCCCCCAGGAGTGTACAAAAGCCATCCCTAAGCTGCGCGTAAAACGGTCAACGCGATAAACTTTATTGTAGCGGTTCGGTTTGTCTGCGACGCAAGCAGGCAATCCGACTTTTAATTAAACCATGGCAACGCAGTTTGTTCTTTCAAAGTCTAATGCCCTAGTCAGGCTTGCTTTTTGATTGACTGCCGTACGGATAATCCATACCCCTGCTCATGTATTCGCTCCATTCTTCGTAGAGTTCACGCTCGGTTTTTCCGAAGACTTCGGCGTAGCCTCCATCCCCGCGTGCGTAGGCAATCACTTTCTCCCAACCGTAGGCTGAGTCTAAAAACTCTATATATTTATAGCTGTAGGCGTATCCGCCCATATTGCCGAATTTAATGCCGTTTTCGATATGCATGTCATCGACCGAAGGCAGCGGGCGCGAATTATAATATTCGACAAGCGGTTTTTGCCCGGCCAGATAAGTGGCAATGCCGTTGTCCCAAAAGTAGGATAAATCGGGATTTACATAATGGACAATGGAATGCACCAGCTCGTGCAGCGTGGCGTTTAGAATCGTTTCATGGTTATGCGTTTCCGCCTTGCCGTAGGGAGTCAGCATCATTATGGTTCCGCCGTGGCTGTCGCCGATGTGCCAGCCCGGAGCGACCAGCAGCGTGACTAATCCGGCTTCTCTGACAGCAAGTTGCTTTTGGGTATGATAGATGTACACATCGATCGGTTTTTGGGGTGTGTAATTCATCTGCTGATAGATTTGGCTCGACCGCGTCCTTAGCAGATCAAAGACTTCCCGCGCGCCCTCCTCGTCGCGCAGCTGAAAATGAACCCGGATATTGCGCTCCTCCAGTGTTATGCTCCCGACCGGCTTTAAGAAAAATACAGGCAGAGTCTGCAGGACGGCCAGACAAATCAAAATCAACAACACGCTCATAAGTTTACTCTTTCTTTTCATTGGATTTCCTTTCCTCACGTTTATTAAACAATAAACGGTATAAACATTTTGGTATTCTTTTTATAAGCCAGATACGCTGCACCGAATTCGGCAATCATATCCTTTTCTTCTTTTTTGGCAAGCCGAACATATAGTACGACCATCACCGGATAAAGGATCAGCAGCGGCAGAGTTGCCCATTCGATCAGCATACCGAGGGATAATAACAGCAAACCGGTATATTGCGGATGGCGGATATAACGGTAAATGCCGGTGGTCACAAGCGAGCCCTTTCCCGTTTCTTTTGACCAGTAATGCTTGTGGATAGGGTACCAACCGGTTATTATCAGCGTCAGCGCGATTGCTGCGCAGATGTAATTGATGTACATGCCCCAATAACCGATGGAATGGATGAGCGTATGTCCCCATAAAACGCCTTCGGGCAGGTTTGTGCCGATTGCCCAGGAAATCAAATACATGCTGAACGGGATGCCGTGCATCTCAACGGCAAAGGCGATCAAAAAGGCAAGATAGGTGCCGTTGGGTTTTTTATCCAGCTTTTTATAAAACGGAAGAAAAAATAATACGGCGCCGTAAATCACGATAAAAAACAAAACGCCGAACCAGTTGTGAAAATGGCCTTCAAGTGTTTCCATAAAAATTCTCCTTGCATAGTGCGTAAAATCTATTTACGCTTACTATACAGGGAGAGTTTTAACTGCTTACGATGATAATCTTAAATGTTTCTTAAATTGATACTCCGCTCTTCGGTAATGTGATTGAAAATAAGCACCCTTTGCCCGTCCCTGTAGACAGCCGGATGCTGCCGCCGTGCGCTTCAATAATTTTTTTGACGACGGCAAGCCCCAGGCCCGTGCCGCCCGTTTGCGAATTGCGCGCGTCATCGGCTTTTACAAACGCTTCAAAAATCGATTCCGACAATTCCTCCGGCAAGCCGGCTCCGTCATCCTCAAAGGTTATTTGCACCTTATCCCCTTCTTCGCTCAGCGCCAGTCGAACGGCTGTGCCTGCGCCGCTATAGCGAAGCGCGTTTGCAAACAAATTTTGAAACGCCCTGTCCAGCTGCGCTTCGTCGGCAGATAGCATGATTTCATTCTCGGGAATGTCCGCATCAAGGGTAAACGCTTTTTCTTCCAGCATAGGCAGGTAAAAGGCGGAGATTTTGCGCAGATATTCGCAGATATCCGTTGCCTCCGCGTTGATCTTAAATTGAGTGCTTTCCAGCTTAGAAAGCTCAAACAAATCGTTGACCAGCCGGTCTGCCCGCGTGCTGTTTTCGTGCACGATGCTCAAATATTTGCGTAGCTCCTCCTCAGTCAACCCTTGCTTTTTCAAACATAATTCCGAATAACCCATCACCGCCGCCAGCGGATTTTTAAGGTCATGCGAGATGTCCAGTATCAACTTTTTTCGGTTATCTTCGCTTTGCCTTCGCAGGCGAATTTCCGTTTCGATCTTTTCAGCCATGGAATTAAAGATATCCGCAAGCTCGCCGAATTCAAACCCCGCTTTCAAATCGACTCTGGATGCGTAATCTCCGTCACGCAGTCGCCGCGCGCCTTCATAGAGTTTTTTCAGAGGATTGACGACGCTCAGGGACGAAAACCGCGAATAAATCACGGTGCTTGCGGCAAGCAGCAGCAGATAAAAAATCAAAACCGACAGCAAAACCGTCACGACGCCCTGCCTGTCGGCAGACGGATAGTCTTGGTTGCGCGCGATGGCAAAATCGAAGCGAAGCGAGGTGGGGAAGGTAACGACCAGCCAAAAATCCTTCGTTTCGTTGTAAAGCACATCGTAGCTGTAAACTACGCCCACGCTTTTGCTGGACGTTAAAAAAGCAGTAAATTGTGACGCGGTCAGCTTATCCGCGCCAAAAGTATCGAGTCCCGCGCTGTATACAATGTCGTATTTTGTATCGATTACTTGCACGCCGCCGCCGCTGTCCAGCACTCCCTGTACATCGATCTCCGTGTAGTCGTCCTTCATCAGCTTTTGCGCCGTGTAATTGTTTTTGACCAGATTTTTGCTGATCATATCATCTGCGAAATTCATCAACAGCAGCGCAAAAAAACCCAGCACCAGCGAGATGGCAAACATCATCAAGTAATTGAGCATAAAGCGGCTGCGTATTTTTACGTTCATATTACTTATCCGCCCGCTGATTTTTGCTGAATTTATAACCGATGCCGCGGATCGTTTTGATATACTGCGGCTCCTTAGGATCTTCCTCGATCTTGTTGCGCAAATGGCTGATATGCACCATCACCGTGTTATCGTCATAGTAAACGTCTTCGTTCCACACGGCGGCATACAGCTGTTTTTTTGTGAAAACTCTTTCCGGATTTTCCATCAAATGCTTGAGCAGTAAAAATTCCTTTGCGTTCAGCTCGATTGCGGCGCCTTTTTTATACGCGCAGCAGGCAAGCGTATCCAGTTTGATCTCGCCAACCTGCAATACGTCCGATTCCGCCGTCAGTTTGCGGCTTCTGCGAAGCAGCGCGGCCACTCTGGCCAAAAATTCCGCCATGCTGAAAGGTTTGACAAGGTAGTCGTCCGCGCCGATGCCGAGCCCCAGCACCTTGTCCATGTCGTCTCCTCTGGCAGTTAAAAACATCACGGGCATGTCGCTGATGCCGCGCAGCTTTGTAAGAAGATTAAAACCATCCAGCCTGGGCATCATTACATCCAGCACCGCAAGATCGTACCGGTTTTTTCGCAGCAGCTCCCATGCCTGCGCGCCGTCCGCCGCTTCGGTAACGCGATAGCCTTCCCCGCACAAATGGAGCCGCAGCAGCTCGCGGATGTCGTTTTCATCTTCGGCGATCAAAAGTTCCATAAGCCCTCATTTTCGAAATTTTTGTTTTCCATTTAATTTAAGTATAATATAAAAAGCCCTTTTTGGCAATGCGCTCATTTTCTGTTGCGGACTCCATCAAAAAAAAACCGCGTGCGGCGGCTTTTTGGTGTTTCTCTATACGTTTGGAATTTACGGCAGCTTGGTGCTGTTATATTGTCGCCGGCTCATCCTCATTATTTTTCATTTGTTCGACCATTCCCGCGACATCGCTCCAGTCGGCGCCGGATTGCTCCTGCTGCAGGCGGATGAGCAAAACTTCTTTATCCAAAATCAAAATCGGGTCGGTCTCCCGCCCCGGCAGGCAGAGGATGCCGAAAATGGCGGAAACCTTGCCGCCGATCTGCGGGATATAACGGATATCGCTTTGATTGACTTCAAGCACGCTGTACAGTTCGCTGACTTCCAGTGCCGCGATGTTGTGCTCATCCAGTTGAACGATCAAAAGATGGTTGCCGTCCAGGCTTTGTTCGTTACGGTGGAACAGCGTGTAAAGATTGACCGCTGTAATGCATTGATCCCGATAAAACATCGCGCCGCGGAGTATTTCGCTGGAACCGGGCAGCTTGATGACGCTCCCGATATCGGTGGCTTCCAGCACATCGGCCTGTCGAAGCGCGAACAACTGATTTCCTATATCAAAAACCACCAGCTTTTCGTGTTCTTCGCCGTCGGAAAGCTGGATTTGATTTTGTTCGGCGGATGCGCGGGTATTGACAGCGGCGGTTTCCGTTGTCTGCGCGTCCCGGGTAAGCTGTTCAAATACAAAGGCCAGTACGTCATTCGTATATCCGTCGGTGCTTTTATATTCGCGGTAACCCGAAGAGCAGGCATATCCTACCGCAAAATAACTGCCGTTATAAAGCAGAATTTCGCTTTGTGCGGTGCCGTTTGCGACAGAGAACATATGCGCCGGCAGGCTGATTTTATGCCCGACCGCAATATCTCCCGTCGAGGAGATGACCTTGCCGTTTCTGTCGGCAAAAACCGCAAAGGTGTTTTCATTGGATTTAAGCGCGTCGCTCAGCATGGCTCCAAACTGGTACGAGCTGTCAAATACGATGCCGATGCCCCCAACCGTAACGGACGGCTTTTGAAGATCGGTGACCGAAGCGCCGTAAATATAGGTGTGGCGGCCGTCATACAAAGGTGTCGGCGCAAATTCCGACACATAATATTTTTCGGGCCTTGCATTCGCCAGAATATTTTTGATATAAGGCTCATTTAAACTTTTGCCGATATCTCCACTTCGCTCGGGATTGGAAACCGCAATGATGCGGCCGTGTCTGTCAAATAAAAACAGATTGCTGTAAACTGTATAGAGGTTGTGGATATATGCCAGGATCTTTGTCAGCTGCGCTTTGTCTTTTTCGTCGATCATATCCTTGCTTAAAACCGTTCGGAACGTGGAATTGAGCGCCCACCAACGGCAGTCGTCGGCTCGCTCGTAAAGGTTGCGGTCCATGATATCGATGCAAAGCGACGCGATAAAGCCCGCATCCGTCAGACTGGTGGAGATGACCGTGGAAAACAGACCCTCGACCGCTGCTTTAAACAATCTGCCCGTACTGACGCCGATCTTTCCGATGGCGCTTAGAATCGTTTGGAGCCGCGCGAATTCATCGCTGTTTTCTTTGGCAATGATCTGTCCGTTGTAGATGATCCGCTTTAAAGACAAGTTGATCGTCTGCGTTTTGCTGATGATCTCTTTGAGCGCGTTTGAAAAAGAATCCGCTTTTTGCATCAATATGTCCATGACGGCGTCATCAACGGTCTGCGCGCCGGTTTCCTGAAATGCAAGGTTGACGGGGATGATGATGTGCCCTTTCCAGCCCAAGCCGAAATATTCCTGATAACCCAGCGTCTCCACCGTTTTGGATACGTAGCGTATGCCTCTGTAATAAATAACGCTGTTTTTGGATTCGGGCGAGGCTTCCATTTGTACGTTAAGCGGTACCTGGTTTTCATCGTTGCTTGCAATCACGATATTGTCCCTGTCAATGATCATGATGGTGGAACCGTCATAATCGGTGGATAGTTTTTTAAATATCTGATTCACTTCATTGTCAAAACGGAAGCAAAGACACAAAATACCGATCACTTCATCCGAATCCTGCGCGAATATTTTGCTGGAAAAAATATGCGCTTTGCTTTTGCCGCCTTGCAGGGGAGACGCTTTAGAGGATTCCAGAAAACTTTCACCCGTATTCATCGTTTCAGCCAGCAGAGGATCATTCATAGGCTGTCCCGCAATGGGATTATTCTCATCCAGATTGGCAAGCACGGTAAAATCCTTATCCAGAATGATGATCTCATCGTATACCGAATATTTGGCGACATATTCTCGCAGCCGTTCGATGATCCTGCCGCGGTCATCCTCGCTCTTATGCGGCATGCTCACAAAATTTCTTATATCGTCATCCGTCGCTAAAAAGCCCACGTCCGCCGTGCGTTCATACAGATTGCGGATGAGTATATCAACGGCAACCTGCGCCTTGGAAGTGATTTTTTGATCGACCTTGTTGAGTGTTTCATCGATAAGGGTATCCACCAGTTCCTTTTGCAGATTGTAAAATCTGCTTTGAATGTCGGACATCGCAGGCAGCAGGGTTTTGGACTGCACCGGACAATTGATCTCGCATAAAAGCTTAATGTTTTCCCACTGATCATTGAGCGCCGAAATACCGGAATTGCATTTGGCCACTTCCGACATGTAACTTAAATAATCCTGCTTTCTGTAATGCACCATGGCTGAATCCTCCGTTAAAAAAATAAAAAGACACATTGAGCCTATATAAAATAGGCTCAAAAGCGCCTTTGCTTTGTTCATTGATTATATCATCAAAGCATGTTAGTCACAACCATATTTTGCTAAAATTCGTCTGTGATCGAAGAAAAGGAAACTTGCGATGAAAACTACGTTCCTGCCGAAATCTATTAGAAACGGCCGGCGCTATGGTATAATAAACAAAAAAGAAGAATCATATGAACAAGGATTTCAGCGGCAAACTGCCTTTGACAACCGAAAGGCTGCAATTGAGAAAAATGGAAATGTCGGATGCGCAGAGTCTTTTTCTTCTCCGCTCGGATGAGCGCGTGGTGCGTTACACGGGTCTGCCGTTATATACGAGTTTTGAGACGGCGAAGGATTACATAAGCCGGAGGACGGAGGATACGGACAAAGGCGATTGCGTTTTTTGGTCGATCTTTCTGGCCGAAGATTTCATCGGCTGCATCAGTTTGTGGAATTTTGACGAAGGCGAAAATTCCGCCGAAGCAGGTTATGAATTGATGCCCGCTTATCACGGATACGGCTACATGTCCGAAGCGCTGCGGGCAGTGGTCCTTTATGCTTTTGGGGAAATGAAGCTCAGCGCCGTGACCGCCGATCTGCGAAGCGACAACACTGCGTCTGTCCGCCTTCTGGAGCGGTGCGGATTTATTCGGGGCAGGGAGCATAGCGATTTGCTCGGCGGCATACCTGCCGATATGGTTGTATACACGCTAAAAAAGTCCGCCGATTTTTAATTGAAAGCAGAGTGCCATGAATTTTTTTGAGCAATGCGGCTTGCTGCAATCCATCATACAAAAAAATGAACCTTTACATAATCTGATCATTCATATGTCACAATTCGGCCTACCCGATTGGTACGTGGGCGGCGGCTGCATCGCGCAGACCGTATGGAACCATTTGAGCGGAATTGATTTAAACCATGGGATCATGGATATCGATATCGCTTATTTCGACAGTTCCGATTTATCCTATGAGGCGGAAAACCGGATTGTCGATGCGGTGAAAAAGCAGTTTATCAACAGCCCGTGGGGCATCGATCTCAAAAATGAGGCAAGGGTGCATTTGTGGTATGCCGAAAAATTCGGCTATCCGATAAATCCGTACATAAACTGCGAAAGTGCCATTGACACCTGGCCGACGACGGCCACTTGTGTCGGCATCCGTTACGCGGACACCGGGATGAGCATTTACGCACCTTACGGCTTGGATGATCTGTTTGGCAGGGTCGTGCGGCCCAATAAAAAACAGATCAGTTCGCTCACAATACCCACTTCATAATAGATCA
>DAITPG010000032.1:11308-14111 GCA_036833715.1 Eubacteriaceae bacterium
AAAAAACAGATCACAAAAGCGATTTATGATCAAAAGACAAAACGGTGGAAATCCGTATGGAAAGAACTTACCGTCATCGAATGGTAAAATTTAATAGCAGGAGTTAATAATGCGCATAGTAAGAAACAACGAAGCACCGAAAAATGAAATGCAAAGCGGAGTTTTCCGCGAACTGCTTGCCTACACCCCCAGCTACACGCTCACCAAGCTTTCGGCTCTCAAGGGCACGGTATCCAAGCCGCACAGCCATATGCACGAGCAGGTCGTCTACATTCTTTCGGGCGAAGGAAATTTTTTGATCGGGGAAGAAATCGTCAATATGAAAGCGGGCGACTGCATCCAAATCGATGCGGACGTGCCGCATACCTTCGATTCCGTCTGCGAGGACATGGTCTGGTTTGAATTCTTTACACCCGAAAGAAAAGACATCACGCAGGCGTAAATCCAAATCCGCTCTGTTTTTATTTTAACGCGGGAAGCGCGTCCAACACCGCCGCGAGATCGTTGAAATTTCCGTGGCGGAATTTGCTTAAATCCGCGCCTTCACCGTGGGCCAGATGATCGGTCACCAAAAAATGCGCCATGCCCAGCTCCGCCGCGCACATATCTTCAACGACATCGTTGCCCACCATCAGGCAGTCTTGGGGCGTTTTGCCGAATTTATTCATAATCTCTTTATAATAGTCCAAATTGGGTTTGCTGTAGGACGAATTTTCGTACGTGGTGATATGTTCAAAGCAGCCGGTCGTTAAGCCTGCCCAGCCGACCCGCGCGTGCGTGGCGACTCTGGGAAACAGCGGATTGGTCGAAAGGATGAGCGAGTACCCTTTTTTGAGAAGGCTGTCAACGCACTCCCTGGCAAGCGGGTTGGGCGTTATCGCATCCCCGATGCGGTTAAAATCATTTTTATAAAAATGGTCAAACACAGGCTCCAGCTCGGCGGCCTTTTCGCCGAGGATGCTGCAAAACGATGTCCAGAATTTGTTTTCATTGGTTACAGCGCCGTCGTTGAAAATCATCGCTTTGGTGCCTTCCCAGATCGCTTTTAACACATCATCGGACTTGTATCCGTAAGGGACGAATTTTTCGCCGAGTTCATGCAGATAGCTTTCGACAAATTTCGTTTGATCCATGGGTAGCAGCGTTCCGTCCAAATCGAATAATACCGTGTTCATTTTATCTCCTGCCGTTTATTTTGCTTCGTTATTGTTTTTATTCTGTAATCAGTATACCATCTAATTTCTTCTGTTTCCATTACTTTACGATCAATTTACAGCTCTTCAAGATCGATCAGTCTTTTATTTAATATAATTCCAAATATTTAAAATGCATTAAAATATTTGAAAAATCTGCGTTTTTGTGCTATCTTTGCATGGCAATTATAATAATGGAGATAGAATATGGGAGAACACGAAATTGTACTAAACACCACCCGACCGAATACCGCGCAAACGCTTCTGCGTGATTTTAAAGCATTGGGAATACACTCCGGCGATATCGTTATGGTGCATTCCGCCATGTCGAGCATCGGATGGGTCTGCGGAGCCGAGCGAGCCGTCGTTGATGCGCTGCTTGCCGCCGTCGGCAGCGAAGGCACGCTTTGCATGCCCGCGCACAGCGGTGAAAATTCCGACCCTGCCGATTGGGCCAATCCGCCCGTGCCGAAGGAATGGTTTGATGCGATCTACGCCAATATGCCGCCCTACGACCCGCAGATCACATCGGCGAGAGGCATGGGAAGGATAGCGGAACTGTTCCGCAAATATCCGGGGACGCTGCGTTCGGACCATCCGCATGTATCGTTTACCGCAAACGGAAAGCACGCGCTTGAGATCACAAAAGAACATCCGCTCACACCGCAATTCGGCCCGCTCAGTCCGCTCGGCAAAATGGCCGCGCTCAAAGGCAAAGTGCTGTTGCTGGGCACAGGCTATGACCATTGCACCTGCTTTCATATGGGTGAAATCACAGCCGGTATCCCCAAAAAAAGGATGGGCGCCGCTATAATCTCAAACGGGGAACGGATATGGCAATGGTTTGACGACCATGAGTATGACAGCGAAGATTTCGACCGTCTGGGAGCGGATTTCGAAAAGGTTCATAATGTCATAACGGGCAAGGCCGGCAATGCGGAGTGCAAATTGTTTGACCTCGCAAGCGCCGCCGCTTTTGCGGGAGACTGGATCATTAAAAACAGAAGAAAAGCTTAAGGACTCGTCGTGGCTTTGTCGATCATTATCGGAGTACGAGAAAATCGGCTCTTACTCAAATTCAATGATCAATGATCTCATCGATGTCCACCTTCATTCTCAGCCTTGATTGTCAAGCTCAGACCTTAATTAAAACCAAGGAACGGACTGCAGTGTATTTGCGCAGTCTGTTCCTTTTTAATTGTTAATTAGCGCTATTCAGCGCTTCGATCAATTCTTCCTGTGAGGATACGACGGCGATTTGGTCGTAATGGGGAGGGAAGCATTTTTTATAGGAGCTGTAAGCGAAACGCTCATCCAAAAGAACGGCGCAGCCGACATCGTCCTTTGTGCGGATCACTCTGCCCATCGATTGAAGCACTTTGTTCATGCCGGGGTATAGGTAAGCATATTCGAAACCGTTTTTGCCTTCAGAATCGAAATGAGCGCGTATGAGCTCCCTTTCGGTGCCTACCTTCGGTAAAGAGACTCCGCAGATTACAGTACCCGTAAGACGGCCTCCGACCAGATCGATCCCCTCCGAAAAAACACCGCCCGCAACGGCGAATGCGCATACCGATCCGTTCTCCTCAAACTTTGTCAGAAACAATTCC
>DAITPG010000033.1:0-13884 GCA_036833715.1 Eubacteriaceae bacterium
AAGGTTCGTTGCCCCGGTTTTTACACCAGTCCACAGATTTGTGAATTTTGTCTTCACTGGTAAAATGACATTGTTATTAAACCAGCCCTTTACGGCTCCAAAGATTATTTTCATAGCCGTCCATAACGCAATAGCTTTCCCTTTAATGTCATTCCAAAGATTTGTAAACTTTGTTTTTACCGGAGTAACCACATTGTCGCGAAACCATGCCGCAACTGCACCCCAAATTTCTTTGATTTTATTCCAAACTTCGATCGCTTTGGCTTTTATCCAGTCCCAATTCTTAACCAATAGCACAATTATAGCTATTAGTGCACCGATAGCCAGTATGACTAACGTAACGGGTGAAGTAAGAAAAGCGACTGCTGCGCCAAATCCTGTTGTTACAGCGGTAGCTATAACCCCGATGGCATTCCATATGGCAACGGCTATATTCCATGCATTCAAAGCCAACGTTACAAGCCCCCACGCTAAAGCGAATGCGCCGATCACGATGATGATATTCTGTATAAGAGTTTGGTGTTCGGTTATCCAGTCGCTAATAGCCGTTAAAGCGGTAGCTAAAAATTTTAACCATTCGACGATAATACCCCCCGTAAATGAGGCGATGGGTTTTAAAAAGCTATCCCATAGCCATATTGCAAGTGGTTTCAATGCTTCAATTATTGCTGTAAAAACGTTGAACCAACCCGCAACAGCCTCAAGCCATGCAGGTAAATAATCTTCAATTACCCATTTAGCTAAAGGGACAAGAAGATTGGTCCAAGCCCATTCTAAACCTGAAAATAAAGATTTTACAAACGGCTTGACCGCTTCCTTGAGATTGTCAAAAGCAGTAACAAGATTATCGAATTTTATGTCTTTTAACGGCGCTAAAAGTGATTTGATAGTATTTACGGCTGTCTCTACGGCTGGGGATACGGTGATCCCTCCGCCAATTTCCCCATCAAGAGTAGGAACAGAAACGCCACCGCCGACGTCGGGAGATGAAGAATCACCACCATCAGCACCGCTATCGCTTTGAATTACATTTAATTGATCAAAACTGGCAACGGATCCTTTTGCAGCTTTCGCTGCTTTTTTGGTCGACGAGGCGACACCATCTTGTGCTTCGGAAGCCGCGGATGCCGATTCGGCGACAGCGCTGAATCCTGCCGCCTGTTTCCCGAATAGGGCAGTCGCTATTTGAGCAATAAGATTGGCCAAACGTGTAAACGCAGCGATAGCTATATTGATAGCAGGAAAAACAGCAGTAAGAATGGGCTTGATCATATTGCCGACAGCAATCTTTAAGTTATTAAAATTAAATTGCAGCTGAAGGACCTGTCCTGAAAAACTGTTGGCTACTTTGGCCGCGTCGCCGGTTTGAAACTTTGTTTCCTGCATGATTCCGTTGACTTCGGCTTGAATTTTTTGTTGCGTCGTCAGATTGTTCGCGGATGTTCCGATCGACCTTGCATAATCATCCCACATCTTAGCAACGTTTTTAGTAACGCCGGCATTATCAACAAGAATTGAGTTTTCATTTTTCAAACCCTCAGATGCGCTTTTTACAGCTTCGCCCATAGAATATGATGCCTGTCGACCGTAAGCCGCGCTATCTTTAAGGGCAAGCATTACCTGTTGAATTTGGCTGTCATCATACCCTCGAAGTGCTAGATTTTTATAGGAGGTAATAGCATCCGTTGCCGGAATTAAGCCGTCAGCAACATAATCGTTAATAAATTTCTCTGACTGCTGGAAGCTGCGCCCCTGTCCTTCCATAACGCTTTTAAGACCCGTCATGGCGTTTTCGAAATCATTGGAAGCTTTAACGGAGGCTTTACCAAAATTAATTATTGCAGCTGTACCGAAAGCAATCCCTACTGCGGCAGCAAGCCCTTTAAGACCGCTTTTTATTGATGAAACTCCGGACTTAAAGCCGGCCTGATTTACCTTGGTATTGATGACAATGTTTCCGTCTGCCAATAATAGCGCCTCCCTTCAAAAATAAAAAAGCACCTAATTGGCGCTTTTGAGTAGTGAGTAAAATTTATCTTTAGCTTCCTTTTCTTGCTGGGTATATTCCACGGGCAGATCGAAGATATCCTTTATGCTCGCGCAATAAATTTTCTCTTCTTTGGTGAGCTTCCCTTTGATCTTGCGCGAACGCAAATCGACGAGTTTTACAAAAAAGCAATCCTCACTTAAGTCAAAAAACATAAAGCAGAATTGCCACCAATGCAGGTAATTGATATTTTGGAGATCGATCCCGTATGTTTGCTTAAAAGCCGTATAGATATATTGCGAATCCTTTGTAAAGCTATATACTCTTGGCTGCGGCACATCCTGATCATCTATTGAATCTTCGGCCATACTTTCTTTTGATTGACCGAAGTTTAAAAATTTTGAAGCGATTTCTAGCGCTTTTAGATAGTTATCGGGTATTTCATCAAATAAAAGCTCAACCATAATCTGCTGCTTTTCAAGTGCGCTTAATTCGGGATCCTCAAATGCCAGGATAATATTAAGACAATTTCTGAAATCCGCATCGATATCATAAACCATATCATCAATCATAACCGCAGCCGGAAGCTGATCGATTAGAATATTCATTTCATTATTGCCTTGCCGCCAGTTTTCTTTTTGTCTGTATATTTCTGCACTTTTTTGCTGCGAGCCTGCTGGATAAACGGAGTAACGCCGGTGAAGAATTCCTCAAACATATCAAGCGTTAAAGAATCTTCAAACGCAGCCATGCTTGTTCCGGAACCGAATATATCATCAATGTCCGCCTTTAATTCTTCGCAGATTTCGCGCAGGAATGCGAGCTTCTCTTTTGTGTTCACCGGCACACCAAAAGTGTTTACATCCAGGACTGCATCGATTTTTTCAGCCCTCTTGACATATTCTTTTTCTTTATGTTCAAACTTATCGATAAGGTTATATACTTTTTCAACGAAATTAAGATCATCGGGATTGAATTTGATGACACGATTCGGATCGTCATTGATTGTCAGTTCAATGACGTTGGATTTCATATTAATATTCATAAAAACACCTAAAAAGGCCGCAAATGCAGCCTTTATTCTTATTTTATTTGATTATTCTGCGGTGAATGTTTTTGTCACGGGATCAAATGTGCCGTAAGTTTTAGGACCTGTCCAGTGGATTTCGAAGGGAATATTAAGCGCGGCCGTATCGCCGCCAAAATTCTGAACTGCAATAACAGCTTTTTGCGTCCATGCTGCATATTCGGTCGAGGTTTCTACCTGGACTTCATCGAATGCATTAACGCATAAAAAATTGCGCTCGACGTCTGAAAGCGTTTTTTCACGTTTGACAATATCATAAAGAATTGCAAAGAGTTTGCTTTGGCGCTTCGCTCTCATCGGCTCAACAGAAGTTGAAGGCTCGTATTTGTCGAGGGTCGTAGTTGTCTGCCCTGTAACGTCGGTCGTGGTTTCAACGTTCGGATTGAGCTCAATCGACATATCTTCAACTTTTTCACCGATGAGTTCCCATTCAGGGGTAGCGGTTGAAGACACATCCGCAAACATCATCATTTCGGCCCTTTTAATAAAGCCGGTTCCTGTAATCGACATTTTTACATGCTCCTTTTCTTAAGATTTATTTGTATTTGGACTTGATAAATTCCGGTACCATCTTCTTCGATATCAAAGAGCATCGCATTTGATACGACTATCTCCTCGGTTTCATATCGGTCGCCGAAATCCGGAAAAATTCTATTGTCGTTCTGATCCTCAAGCCACAAGGAAAATGCTTCGAGAAAATCATAATTGTCTTGTCGATCGGTCTCGTCGGATGCCATTTCCTTAGCGTAGAAGACATAATTATTCTGATATGTTTTATTCCCCAAGATATCGGATGACATCTTACCGTTGCCGGCCGGAGCAAGGGCATAACTGGAAGCTTCTTTTGATACCTGATCCGTAAGAACGCGGGAAAGCGGCTGCAGCTCCATATGTTCAAATTGCGAGATATAATCTTGCAAAGTTTTTAATATACTCATCCTGCGTGCCCTCCCGCCGCGATGGCCGTATCATTGATGATCTTATCTTTTTTATCAGCCCACATTCGCTTATCCCAATAGGGTCCGCGTTTCGGTGCGCCGTGATAAGTCAAGTCTCTATCGATAACAACTTTTCGCTCACCTTTTTGTGCAAATGATCTTCGAGATAAGATGCCGATCATGAGTTTGCCATGATATAGAAATCGGGCTCCCGGATGATTGAAGGTGACTGAATCAGATTTAATTATCCGTTGATTTTTCATATGAGCACTTGCACCTGCGCTCATCGGAACGTAAGCATCCATTTCCTTGGCGCACTGAATTGTAAATATCTTTTGCACGCGGCCATTTGGTTCAAGGCCTCTTTTTTTAAGTAATTTTTCAACAGAATCGAGGTTTGAAACGACATTGATCACTTACCACTCACCTCCCAATGTGCCATGCTGCCGCCGAAAGATTTTGTGTTCGCACTCGTAATTATGAGTACATCGTCAAAACTTCGCAGTTCTTTCGTCGATTTAATAATCTCATAATTGATATTGCCTTTAACGACAGTATCGCCATCCTGCAGCGTCCATGATAAGCTCTTATCCGATAAAGCGCCCCATTCTTTGGGAGCCATATAGTCGCGCTCAACACGCGCAAGACAAGGAATGATAATTTGTACGCTGTCGATAGAAGATGCGCCTGTTTTGCGCATCACAGCTCCCTTGATGTCATCCCAAAAGACGCCATCGATTACTGTACGCTGCCACTTTTCGGTCGCGCCATCAAGATATTTGTTGTAAATGGTGATTGTGTCATTGAACATCAAATCCACCTCACCTTTTTTACTAGACTTCCGAGATACATTTTAGCCGCTTCATAAAGCCGCTCATCGTCTGATTTGACTTTTCTTTGGAACGACTTCGACCATGATCCAACGGACTGGCTTACGACATCGCCGCCTTGCTCATTGATCAGCCAAGCTTCAGCGACAGCGCAGGCTGCCATTTTAACTGCTTCGGTTTCCGATACGGTTTTGACGGTATCACATGACATCGTATCGAGATAAACACTTGCGCGCAGAATTAGACGGCCGAAATCTGTTTCGG
This sequence comes from Eubacteriaceae bacterium, assembly GCA_036833715.1. GTDB lineage: Bacteria > Bacillota > Clostridia > Eubacteriales > Anaerofustaceae > JBGMEA01. The sequence continues at coordinate 5,107 of DAITPG010000033.1, forward strand.
GTATGGAATTACCCTTATATGTCTCTGAATAAAATTCATAATTCGCATAAACCATACCCGTATCTCCTATCCGAACACTCTCGTGGCAAGTTCCGGATACATCGTTTTGTAGCCGTAAAGAACATCCATAGAGAGCATTTCTTTTTTATACTTCATATCATAACCCACGACAACGCGAAGCGTAATGCCGTTATAGCTCGTCACGTAGCTCTGTACGCCCTGCGGCGCTACGAGCGGACGCGTAACGAATGCAAACGCGGACGGATGAAAGGCCAAATTTGCAACATGGTTTGCCGTCACGGATACTTCCGCATTATCGGCCGCGGTAAGAGCGGGATATATTTTAACCGTAATTTCATTGGTTACGGCTTCCGCGTCTTCGGTGACGGTAACAACAGAGGATACTCCCGACTTTGTGAACGTAAGAATATCGCCCTTCTTAAGCGTTCCCGTTAGGGCGGTATCGTCCGTATCAAGGACAACGGATATTGCGCCTGTAGCGGCTCCTTTTAAGAAAATCTTCTTGCCGGAAGTGCCTGCGGTTGCGAGAGTGCCCTTATTGTGAGTTTTGATGGATTGAGACATATAATTCTCAAAGCCCATAACTCGTCCAAGGGAGCCTTCACGCAGCGCCTGCGTGGTCCCAGCTTTATCGGCTTCAACAAACGTATCCAGTTCAAGGAACTTAGATTCGGCGCCGGGATCCCAAATTGCAATTCTCGGAGAAAGAGGAACGTTTCTTTGGTTTAACGACAAACGGGCTGCCGTAATATCCGAAAGCGCTGAGGGAGTAGTGCCGGCGGAGCCGGTAACATAGGGAATGTCTTTGTAAACCTCAAGGCCATCGCTATTGATCTTTTGAGCCAATGCGACAGCTGCAGGCTCAAGAAATAAACGATTCATATCGTCAACGTTGGTGCAGCGCTGAATAGCGCCGAATTCCACTGAAACATCGGCGAGCTTATCAAGGGTTACTTCAACAGACTTTTCTTTGACGTCCTGCGTTTCGATGCCGGTTTCTTCGTCGAAGTCATTCGCCTTAAGAATGACGGGCTTTTTGACCTGAATAGTCGCGCCTTGTCCGGTCACGAATTCGGACGAATAATCTTTGTAAATGAGATTCGGAAACACCAAATTCTCAATTAGGCGAGGCAATGTCTGCCTTGCAATGTTTTTGATCGTAATAAACTCATTAGGCATTTGTTTATTCCTTTCTTATTCTTTATTTTTTGTCATGGTTGTTTTGTAGTACTCTTCGTCTGACATTTTATCAAAGTCAGTCGCGTTGGTTTGCTTATGCGTTCCGCCGCTGTTGGCACGGAAAGAACTAGAATTTTGATCAGCTCCGGAACCATTGCCTTTGTCGTCATCGGAAGTCTGATCGTTATAAAATAGAAAAGCATTTTCAGCTTTTAATTTTTCGAGCTGGGTGTCAAGGCCAAGCAATTTGCCGCCATCGATCTTAATTTCATCGATGTCAAGTAAAGCCTTCACCGCTTTAACATTCTTGGCTTTACCGGTAATAAGCGCCATGTCAAGAGCGTTTTCAAGCTTGATTTTGCTGATATCAGCGTTGTATTTAGTTTCCCAGTCCGAAGCATCTTTTTTAAGTTTTTCTACGTCGACGCCATCGAATTTTTTAACCGCTTCCTGCAGGTCTTTGGCGGTTTTCTCTGCGGCCGCAAGTTTAGTTTCGGCCGTGGTCGTCTTTGTTTGCTCGGTCGTGATATCCTTTCCGTTTTCTGCCATGATTTTATCGATAGCTTCATCGGCGATGCCGAGCTCTTTTAAAAATTCTCTTTTCATAGGTTCCTATCAGCTACGCGTTTTACGAGGTCGCTTCTCGTGCTGCCCTGCTTTCATTACGCCTTGCAGGTGGGCGAAATAATGAACCTTTTTATGCCATGTTCAGGGCATAAAAATAAGACGCTAACGTGCGCCTTGAACGAGATAATAGATCACCCCCGACAAACAATTTAAAAATAAAAATCACCCCGCGAATAAACAGAGTGATCTTTATTTGATTTTTATTGACTTTATCTCACTATCGAACAATACTATACTCTGTCCATCGCTCAATAATTCTATAAATTTTTCATCTCTTCCGTGCTCTTCCTTGCCTTGAGTGCTGCCATACACACCCCAACATTGCCCAGTGAATATGACATCTTCGGAAGTCTCCACAATTAAGGATTTACCCATTAATTCTGCGGTTATCATTTTATTCCCTTCATTCCCTTCTTGCTTGGATAATCAGGGAAAATGTGTGTTCCCCTTTTTCCATACTTAATTTTAAATACAGTTGTTTCAGCTTCTGCTCCCGATAAATTATTGACGACAATACCAACAACTCCTTCGTGAGTCGTAATCACCTCTTCGTTGAGCCATTGACCCTTCCCATTACGATTAATAATGCCTGTTCCGTGATATTGATTCACTAAATCCTGCGCGGTTTTCATATCTATCGTCAATTTACTTGGTCCGAATTCTCCGCGTTTTAAGAATTTTTCAACATACTGTCGATATTCATTAGTTCCCGGTATGTGCTTATTTTGTTGTCCAACTTCGATTGTTTTAGGCTGTCCGTTGGATTTAATTTTATCTCTTATGGGCTTATCGCGAAGATATGCTTTAACGTTAGCTTCTTTACTGCCTATATTATACATTTGATTAGCTTTATACTCAACCGATTTATTTGATTTTGATGCTTTTCTTGCTGAGTTTACATTAAAGCCTTCAATTTTCTCATGCTCATATTGACGTTTAAGCCCCGTTTGTTTAATAAAGTCTTTTTGCCGCTCTTGCCATTTATAAAGTTTAGATGCTGATTCTTCTGTTGGCTGCCCTGCTGCCTGCATCCCCATGAACTCGCGCTTATACTTTCGGATATTACGCTCAATACCTCGCTGAATCTCAACTGCGTTTTCTTCGGTCAGGGATTGGCCGTTATATGTATATTTTTCGGCGTTGAGATCGTCAAGCTCTTCTTGAGAATAGGCAGGATCGGTTCCCTCGAATGCGGGCATCCAGTTGTGTCGACAATTCCACCCTCCGAAGCCGGGACCCGTACCGTAACCAATATCTTTAAGCGATAAATAGCCTTGCTGACCGCTTCGACTCACGCGCTTGCCTTGCCATGCGGCATGATTCGCAGGGCCGATGCCTGTACGCGCGCCCGCGTGTGCAGTTATGTCCATTAAATCGCAGCCCAATTCATCGGCAAGTTGCTCAGATAAAAGAATAGACGTGCGATTTATGCCGGTTATCATTGCGCGGCGCACGGCAACGTCGACATGATCTGTCCGTCCGTTTGGCCGTTTGGCTGTCGGCGGATACTTAATAGATTCAAGGCCTTTGCTGGCAAGTTCTTTTACGGCCATTTGAATGACGCTATTGTGATCAAACGCGCCGGTATTAATTTGCAACCATGCCTTATCAAGGGCTTGCACAAATTGATTTGAGGCTGTACTTGCTGTTGTGTATGTAAGATTCTGGAATAATCCGTTTGTACTGTCAATACCTGTTTGGAGGATCGTCATTAGGTTTGGCGAGGTTCTAAGAAGCGGAGGATCAAGACCGTGTTTTTTATAGATTGAAGCATCCCTTTTTATGGATTGCACGCCCGAGGACTTCATAATCCTTTCAATCTCACCTCTGCTTTTTCCGAGGGTAGCCGATAATTTTTTTAATATTTCATCATGAACAAGGCCCATTTCAATAAGCTTTTTATATTGCCACTCAGCAGCGGGAATAAAGTAATTCTGCGCCGCTATGCGCTCAGCCATGCTTTTGATAATGTCGGCTTCGACTTCTGCGAAAAGATCAATAAGGGGCTGTGGGAAATCATCAAGCTGTTTTGGCGTGAGCATTATTCCTCATCCTCTTCATCCTTAAAGTCCATTAGTTCATCATCGCTTATCTGCGCTGCTGCCATTTTTTTCGCTGTAGCCTCATCCTCACCGTACCACTTCATCCGATACTCCCACTTTTGCATGATCCCCGCATTGAGTTCTTGCATATCCCTAAGGCGCTCAGATTCCTTATCGATGATATAACTATCATCAAACTTAATGCTAATAGTCGTATCAGCTTTTACGGGAGCTCCAATAACATCTTGCCCGATCCATAAAATGGATCTGATTAAACTTTTTAAGGCGTAATTGACTACGATATAGTGCTTGCTGGCATTCTGAATTAACTCTTGCTTGTCTCCCATATACTGAGTAGCCGTAACGACATTGCCGGCATTGAACTGATAATGCTTAGTGCCGAGACCACACTTAAAAGAAAGGTAATCCAGCTGCCCTTGGATGCCGTCTTTGTTTTCAACAACACGGAGTGCCGGATTGAATTCGTGTATCATGTTGTTTTTGCCGTTTTCATCGATGAGATTATCACCCACGCCAACAAAAAGCTGCTGAGCGACATCATCGGGAGTGAGGGTTATTCCGTTTGAATCTGTTTGCGTGAGCTCCTCATTTAAGAACACCTTTTTGCCGCCGAGTTTAAAATCTCGATTGAAGTTGTTGTAAGCAAGATCAACACCCTCCAAATTATCAATCGCATTAGCATAAACTGATATGCCGAGGCCGTTACTTTCATCGATATTATTTACGATGTTTGGTCTTATGATAGCGAATAAGGGAATTGAGGAACCCGTATTGAATTCTTCCAATATTCCTTCAGGTAAAGGCATTTCTTTCAAAGTGCTTTCTTCTTCCTTGAAATATTTATTCCGGATGATATAACTATCCGATTCCAGATTATGCGTTTCGATATATATGAATTTTTCGCCTTTTTGCAATACCTCAGAAACGAAGGCAACATCAATCACCCGATTATGTTTAATAGTCATAGGGATGATGTTTAAAGCCGAAAGGTATTCAATACGGATTCGGGTATCTGTATCCTTCATGATCCGTTCGCCGACTACCTTCATATTATCGAGACGAAGCACAAAAGCGCCCGTGCCCGAATAAAAGGCCTTTTCGATAAGCTCATTGCCGTGTACTGAAAAATCATTTTCGCCGAGAACACCACCGTCGTTTTCGTCGTCTTTTTTCCCCAGGACAAATTCGGAGCTGTTTTTATCCGAAATTACAATTTCTGTTTTTTCATTAAGCAATATTGAGGCCCAATCTTCGCAGATCTTTTTTGCCATCTTTAGCGTATATAACTTTCGATCAATCAGCTTACCATCATAACCGCGTTCTTGATAGTGATGAAAAGGCTTATAATAGCCCTTCCACCAATATTGCCATTCTGTAATATATTCATAAAAAGAAGCGGACAAATCATATCCATATTCTTTATTGAGATGATCAATAACCGTATTAATATTCAATGCCTTGCCTCCTTACAAACAATTAACATCTTTAAATGCTTTTAAAATTTTCGGGAACTGAATGGCTATCCAGTCAACCATTTCTTCGTTTCGAGCCCATCCGCTCTCATCATTTGAAAGCGCGCTGCAGCAAAGGCCGCTTTCATTTAAAAAAGCATGAACAATTTCATGCCTTATTGTTTCGTTTTGTGCCGCGGCTATGGTGCTTTTACCCTCATATTCCCAACCCTTATAGGTTGACATATCGCAAACAACTATTTCTTTTATGTATCCATCACAGTAACCGCAGATACTTCTTCTGCCGAATGCTTCCTCCTCGTCATATTTTTTAATAACGATTTCGTATTCTGTACCTAAAATATCTACTTTCATTTGTCGTCCTCCGATTTATTGCCAGGAACGATAACCCCGATGCGGCTTTTATATGGCAGCCATGAATACTGATCTGCATTGACGGTATGGTCATTGCGATCCTCGGGCTTGTCCTTTTTCTCTTCCCAACTGTACTGATTTCGCTCTCTTATCGTTTCTTTGCATGAATCCACAATAAACGACTGATCGTGAGCCATCCAGCCTAGTTCTAAATTAATTCTATCGATTATTTCTGTCTGCTTCCATGCCGGATTAAATACATAAACGCTGCCGTGCGATCTCTTATACTTCTGACATTCCAAAATTGTCGCTTGATCGGCTGAGTCAATAAAAATATTCTTAGCGAAACCCCAGTCGTTACGGCATGTCTCCATAAATTCAATTAACCTCGGAGGAATATCCGAAGGAGAAAGCGGGATCTTCAAATCCTTGTTGTTATAAACTTTCTCGGCTAAAGTAATCTTTTTACGACATGAAGTAATGCCGGTGAAAACAAATGAGAACTTATCATCAGTCGTGCGGCTATAGGATGTATCAACGCCGCAAGACAAAATATCATACTTAAATGTTTTTGCTTTTGCTTTTGTGATGATATGCCTTGCTTCTAGATTAAAGATTAATCCCGTTGCTCGGCCTCTCAGACCTTGAATTTTGTTTTTAAATAGCTTAGTGCCGATCGGAACATTGTTGATTATCTGCGCCTTCTTTTCGGCAGTTAACCCGGCATTATGATCAAAAGAAAAGAACCAATGCACCCAACCGGGCTTTGATTCTTCTACAAGCATTTGATTAAGTTCTTGCGGCGCGTCATTCTCGAATACCGGAAGCGGACGGCTATGATTGATATACTCTTCGTATATCGGCAAGTCCGGATCGTCCGGATTGAGCGTGGCCATAAGATAATCGCAGCGCATCGTTACCTCTCGGACATATTCCATATCTGCGATATTGATCTCATCGATATACAGGCATCCATATTGACCGCCGAGCGCTTTCTTCCAACGCGCTTTGTTGTCGTAGCCGAGCACGTAAATGATCTTGCCTTTAAAAGCAATATGCGGCAGACTGTAAGCTCCGCGACCCGAAGCGTTATATCTTACAAGATCGCCGAAAATATCGACGATTCCGAGATCCTTATTGATGATATTTTTCTCAATCGTTCCCAAATCAAGGCCGGATAAAATATGCAGCTTCTTTTCAGATTGTGCAACCTTGAGCATGAACTTAAAAACGCCGACCGTGGTCTTACCGGCATAAGTAGTGCCTTCAAGAAATTCTACGGGGGCGTCGCACTTTAAAAATGATTTGTATTTCGGTGAAAGCAGAAGCTCCTCAGCCATCGTCTTTTAGCTGCTCCAATATTTTATCAAGCTTGTCGGACTTAATTTCCACTTCGCCCGTGAGATTGATATTCTCTGTATTAAACATATTATTATGCTTGCCGAGCAGCTCAAGGGCTTTTAGCTTATCTGCGAATTTGATTTCGCGCTCGGTTTCCTCGAAATCTTCACCGCTTTTACTGCGGACTTTAATGGAAGCGATCACGGCAGCATCGTCGTCGCTGATGTCGCTCTTAAGTGTTGCGTCGTTCACATGCACTGCGTCGGTTGCTTTGAAGAATGCTATGCGTGCGAGCTCTCGGATGATACGATCCGCATTGACGCCGGTCCGCGCTGAGCGCTTTGCCATCTCTTCGTCTATACGCGCGCGGATACTAACATTCGTTAATAATCGGCAACCTTGCTCATTTGCAGTTTTCGAAGAATAACCCGCGCGAATTGCTGCTTGCGTTGCATTTAGGTCAATAAGATATTCTTCACAAAATCGCTCTTGTTTAGCGTTCATGCTGTCGCTCCTTTCTTTGGCAATAAAAAAACCGCTCGAAAGCGGATTCTCAATCATTTATAGCTTTGAAATTTTCCAGCTAACACATCCAGTTGCCTTGATCTTTCGTTTAATTTTTTGATTTTTTCGTCGACATCTTCGTTCGTATTATCAATTCGATGTTTTACTAAAACTGGTTTTGTGATAGCTTCAACCAATTCCTCATCTATGGATTTCTCTTTAATTATTACGTCTAAAGTTTGTTTCACTTCGAGATATGCTTTTTCATGGTAAGCGTCAATTATTTGATCGCTCGTTTTTCTTCGTTCTGCTTTTATTGAGTCGATTAAATCTTCCACGATGCTCTTCTGATAATCATTCATCATAATCCTCCATAACGCTTTTCCCATATTTTAGCATTATTCGAGGATTTATTCAATCTTTAAATAAAAAAACCGCCGAAGCGGTTTGAGGAATTATCTAGTTCCATAACCCCACATTTGTAAATGAATTGGATTTGAACCGACTTTATAATATTTACCTGACACTTTTCTTGACCCAAGAGTATTCACTTTAGTCGAATAGCTTTTTGTTGATGAGTTATATTTATAGGTTACTGTGTTGTACTCGTTAAACCAAACAAATGAGTAATAACAATATCTATTGCCTATATTATAATCTCCATAATTGAATTTTTGAGTCTTTTTAATAGTTAAAGAAATAGCAGTGGTTTTGTTTTGGCTAGAATTAAGAGTTCCCGACAAAAAGAATAAATCAGCATTAATCCCCCCGGAAAAACTCTTACTTACTAAATTACTTACAGTATCAGTATATGTTTTTGTTTCTTCAACCGTCACAACCAGTCCAGGTGATGCAACATACCAATCACCTAGTTTCCGTACAGGTTTTAGATACCTCGTTCCGGTCGGCGTAAATACAGTCATATACTTAACGCCTTTATATGTCCATTTGACTGATTCTTTGACGTAAGAGGATGAGGTATAACCCGTTTGATAATTTCCAGATGCTCCAATTGCTCCCGTTTTTATCGAACCGGGTTCAGTTGCTCCGCAAGGCTTACTCGCAGATGCAGCAAGAACACCAATAGGAAACATAGATGCTATAAACATCACAACTAATAGAATACCTAGAAATTTTAACTTGTTTTTCATAACTATACCTCCAAAAAATTTTTAGCCAATCAACCATCTGGATAATTAAAAGGCTTATTGATATTT
>DAITPG010000034.1:0-13702 GCA_036833715.1 Eubacteriaceae bacterium
AGCGGATTGTAATGAACAGATTATGATTCGATTGGGTAAAATAGGGTCGAAAACAGATAATTGTGATCTTTGCTCTGTAGGCAAACAGGAAGAATGCAAAACCCGTTGACAGAACAAACGTTTTATAATAAAATAAGTATACGAACACAAGTTCTATGAAATAGAGGCGAACCTGATGGATATTTTCGATAAACTGCAAATATTATCCGACTCGGCCAAATACGATGTTGCATGCACCAGCAGCGGGGCTGACAGAACAAGCGAGGGCGGAGTGCTCGGCAATGCCGTTGCGTCCGGGCTTTGCCATAGTTTTTCGGCGGACGGGCGCTGCATATCGCTGTTGAAGGTGCTTATGAGCAACGCCTGCATTTATAACTGCGAATATTGCGTCAACCGCCGCAGCAACGACGGCCGCAGAGCCACCTTTACGCCGCGTGAGCTTGCCGAGCTGACGATCAATTTTTACCGCCGCAACTACATCGAAGGATTGTTTCTCAGTTCGGCGGTCGTAAAAAATCCCGATTACACCTGCGAGCGTATGATCGAAACCCTTTTGATCCTTCGGGATGAATACGGCTTTAGAGGATATATTCACGCCAAGGCTATTCCCGGAGCGGACAGTCTGCTGCTTTCGCGGCTGGGTTTTTTGGCCGACCGCATGAGCGTAAACATCGAATTGCCCTCGCAGCAGAGCCTAATCCGTCTGGCTCCAGAGAAAACAAAGGAATCCATCATGCGGCCTATGGGGCTGATCACCGAAAAGATCAAGGAAAGCAAACAGGATATCGTCAAATACCGCCACGCCCAGCGTTTTGTGCCGGCGGGGCAAAGCACGCAGATGATCGTCGGCGCAACGGAGGAAAGCGACTATCAGATATTGCAGCTGACATCGGGCTTATATAAAAAATATTCGCTTAAGCGCGTGTTTTTTTCAGCTTATATCCCGGTATCCAGCAATCCGCTGCTGCCCGCGATCACCACCAAGCCGCCGCTTTTGCGGGAGCACCGTTTGTATCAGGCGGACTGGCTGCTTCGCTTTTACGGTTTCTCCGCCGACGAGCTTCTGGATGATGAGCATGCCAATTTTGATCCCCTGCTCGATCCCAAATGCAATTGGGCGCTCAACCACATGGAGCTGTTTCCCGTGGAGATCAATAAGGCGCCGAGAGAAATGCTGCTGCGCGTGCCGGGCGTCGGCGTTGTATCGGCCAACCGCATCATAACGGCAAGAAGAGCCGGGGCTGTGGATTTTGCCGGACTCAAAAAGATTGGCGTAGTGCTCAAACGCGCGCAGTATTTTATAACCTGCGGCGGACGCCTGATGCCGGGCATCAAAACAGGCAACGATGATATCCTGCGCTCCGTGATTTCGGAAAAAGGACAGAAAACGCTTATGGGAAATAAGCCGGAGCAATTAAGCCTGCTGCACCAGGATTTTACAAGAGAGGATGTGGTCAAATGCCTGAGCGGTCAGCTGTGACCTATTTATACGACGGTTCTTACGAAGGGCTGCTTTGCTGTGTTTTTGAAACGTATAAAAACAAAGAAACACCGCAGGAGATCAGTCCTCACGACGCGCAGCAGATGACGCTGTACGAAAGCCGCACAATTCCAACCGATTTTGCCATAGCGCAGCGCGTGGCGGACGGTCTGTCAAAAAAAGCGTCACCAAATGCGCTCAAGGCGGTCGAGTACGGCTATTATACCTGTTATGATCATAAGGAGATGATGATCCTCGAATATATCCGCCTGGCCATGAGCGCCGGGCGCAAAGTGACTTCCATGCTTACGCACCCCGCGGTGCATACGCTCAACGCAGCTGTGAGCGCCATGGGGCGCGAAACGCACCGCATGATGGAATTCCTTCGTTTTTCAATCCATGACGGACTGATGCTTGCAGTGATCGAACCGGAAAATTATGTGCTTCCGATGATTGCGCCGCATTTTTGCGACCGATTCGCCAACGATACGTTTATGATCTATGACGCAAATCATTCCGACGCGCTTATCTATCGCCCCGGTCAGTCACAGATCGTTCATGTCAGCGACTTTACGGCGCCTGCCATCGACGAGAATGAGCGCAAATTCCGCGGACTCTGGAAAGTGTTTTACGATACCATCGCTATCGACGAACGGTATAATCCGCAGTGCAGATTAACGCATATGCCCAAACGCTATTGGAAACATATGACGGAAATGAACGAAGCCCTTTTCAATCAGCCGGCAGTCATCGATTCCCGCGAAAAAAACAGCCTGCAGGAGAAAAAAAGACTTCAATCCTGAATTTCGGAATTTTATCACGATTATATCAAACCGGATTATGCATCTTTGTTGTTCACTTTAGATTAATACAAAATCCGGCTGTTTGATGGAATGGAAAATAAAAGAAAAAAGACTGCGGGTCAGCAGTCCTTGTTAAATTCCGTTTTCGCCTCGCTTGTTGCCACACTCCCTGCTCCATCGTTATAGACTTTTAAAAATTACTATTTTAATCAGAATATATGTTGTTTTGATTGAGTTTTTCACGCAAGAAAAGCAACGCGTCTTCTTCGCTGAGCGGTTTCGAAATGAGAAACCCCTGCACCTTGTCACAGCCATGCGTCCGCAGATATCGGAGCTGCTTTTCATGTTCAACACCTTCCGCCGTTACCGTATGACCCAGCTTATGGCCGATGGAAATGATGTCGCCCGTGACGGATTCCTGTTCGCTCAATTTCATGATTTTGTCGATAAAATATTTGTCGATCTTCAGACAGCTGACATTGAGTTCATTCTCACGCGCAAAGGACGAATATCCCGTGCCGAAATCATCAATAGCAATGCTCAGCCCGCGCTCCCGCAGCACGGCAAGGATTCGGTTCATGGCCTGAAAATCCGAAGCGAAGACCGATTCGGTGATTTCAAGTTCAACAGAAGAGGGATCGATGCCGAAATGCTCGATCATGTCCAATAAATCATTTGCAAAATCGGTACGCAGCATTTGCAATGCCGAAATATTGACAGCTACGCTTATATTGTTAAAGCCGTTTTCCTTCAGCTTTTGTAAAAATAATAAGGCGCGTTCCAATATCTGCTGCCCCAAAGGAATGATAAGCATGGTTTTTTCCGCAATGGGGATAAATTCCAAGGGCGGGATTTTGCCATAGGAAGTATTCGTAAGCCGAGCAAGCGCTTCAAACCCTGTGATGCGTTCTGACTTGAGATCAAAAATCGGTTGAAAGCGTAAAAACAGATTTTTATCGTTTTCTCCTGCGCAAATCAAGGCAAGCTCTCGGCGCACGGCTTCCTCACGAACGATCTCCGCTTCCGTATCGGTATCGTAAAAACAGCAGCCATAGCCTTTTTCGGGATCCGTTGCATTTGCTTTTTCGGATGCGATCAAAAAATTCTTTAGGATGCGATCCACATCGTACGCATTTTCTCCGTGGATTTCGACGATGCCAATGCCGGCCCCGGTGCGGTCGATCATTGGGGCGGATTCCAGCGCTTCTCCGATATCCTCGCAGAATGCAGCAAGTTCGCATTTATCTTGATAGCCTTTAATATAAAATGCAAATTTATATTCATGGATATTAAACAATGAAATGCTGTCGCTGCAATAGGTTTGAAGTGTGGCGGCAAGTTTTTTAATCAGTTCGCGGCTGTAATAAAATCCATAGATCAGGCTTAAGGCATGCAATGCATTAAGATTGACACATACGACCGCTCTTTTTTCCTGCGCATTTTTTACGGCATCCTCCACAAGCAGGCCTTCGAGATAACGCAGATTATAAAGCCCCGTCCACATGTCGTGCTCTCCGATATAGCGCAGGTCTTCCTCCGTGCGTTTGCGGTCGGATATATCGAGAATAATGCCTTCCAGCGCCAGAACCTCTCCGTTATTTCCATAGATGCCTTCACCCATCTCCAGCACCCATTTTTTCTCTCCGCATGCCGTTGTGATCTCATATTCGTATTTAAAAGGGAGCTTCCTTTCAAGGATTCGCCCCCATTCCCGCCACAACGGTTCATGATATTTTGGTGTAATGATATCTTTAAACGCAAGATCTTTATTGTTTAAAAAGCTTTCCGGTGCGTATCCCGTCAGACTGATGCAACCCTCGGAGACCGAGCGCATCGTCCAGTTTCGGTCGAAATCGCACCGGTAGGCCATACCCGGCAGATTGGACATCAGCACGGCTCTGCTGCGTTCGCTTTCGGAAAGAGCGCTTTCAAGCATGCTTTCCTTGTTATGAGAATGTTGGATATAGCCGCATGCCGCGCGGTACGCAGCAATAATGAAGATCCACATTAAAAAATCGGTAAGTTTAAGTTTGAACCTTACCGGCACCGCAAGAGCGCAGGCGGTCACAAAAGCCGGATAGATTAAAAGATAAATCCATTTATTGCGCACTCCGGTATTGGAGAGCAGTTCATAACCCGTACCCGAGTTATGCGCGCTGCCCCGGTACAAGGCACCGAACGCGATGAGGGCTATAGCGGTCACATACAAAACATCTATGAGTGTATTGGGATAATAAAGGCCGGTAAATTCCAAGTAGTAATAAATGATATCAATGTAGGAATAAGCCAGAAGTCCAAAGAAGATTGTTTTTAAAAAAAACGGCACTTTACCAGATCGGATCGACAAGAAGAAGGTGTAAATACCTATGCCGATGAGAACATCCGTAAACAGCGCAATGCCGCCCGTGATATCCGTCCGCAAAAAAGCAGTCAGCAGTAAAGCATCCCGTCTGAAAAAAATTAGCCAAATGACCACAAAGCTTAAAAATGCGTTCGCGGTGATATCGACCGCCGTTTGCATCCGGTCCCATTTTTTGAGACGGCCGAGGATAAACAAAAGCTGCGCTGTCAAAAAAAAGATATTGGTGAACGTATACAGCAGCAGCGCAAAGATGTTACCGGAAGGATCGCCACCCATTGCAAAGATCAATGCCCAAATCACATCCGCGGCAGTCCATGAAAAACAGCCCAGCGCGTAAAGAAGCACGCCCGCTTTTGCAGGTCTGTCCGCTTTATAAAAAGCGATCAACAAAAAGACTGCCGCTGCAAGCGCTCCGAGCGCTGAAAACAGGTTGCTCAAATTCGGGGCGCCGCACAGTACGGCAGTGATATAGGCAATCAACGGAGCGAATAAAATAACCGCTCTTTTAATTAAGGAAGAGTTGAATGATTTCATGTAGTTCTCGCTATAAAGTCTTTTCTTTATTATGCGTTATTCGCGGCCTTTTGTAAAGCTGTATTATTGCTAAGACTTACAAATTCGACAAACTCTTTTATAAGAAAAGCTCAGAATAAGCGCTCGGCCGTTGACTCGGTTGCTTGATCGGTTGTTTACTCTGCCGGATCTGTTTGATTTTGCGCATTAAGATGTTTGCCGAATTTTTTCTCCGAAAGGGTAAGCCCGGCAAGGGTGAGCGCAACACCGAAGATGGCTGCGGGGGTAACAGGTTCATGCAAAATCAATACGGATGCGATCACGGTGGTTATCGGTACGATATAGATATATACGCTTGCCTTCACAGCACCCAGCACGCCCACAACCCATGTCCAGCTCACAAAGCACAAAGCCGAAGCACCGAAGCCCAAAAATAGGATGTTGATTAGATTGGTCCATTGGAGCAGCTGCGAAATTTGCGGATGAAAATCCGTCAAGAAAAGGGCAGGGATTATAAAAATTAGCCCGTACAAAAAAACGCGGCGGGTAACGGCGATGTTGTTGTATTCGAAAGCGCTGATTTTTTTCATCAGCACCGAATATGCCGCCCATACGGCTGCTGCCAGCGCGGCCAAGATATCCCCGATCGGGTTTAAATGGAAATTGAATTTACCGTTGAAACCGATGATGAAAATACCCCCGATGGCAAGCAGAAAGCCCGCAAAAAATTGAAAACGCAGCTTTTCTCCGCGCAAAAACCAATGTGCAAAGATGGCGGTGATCATCGGAGCGATGGAAACGATAACGCCGACATTGGAAGCCATTGTATAGGTAAGTGCGATATTTTCAAGCAAAAAATAAAGGGTTACGCCGCATAAACCTGCACCCATAAACAAAAGTTCTTTTTTAATGTCCTTTGTTTGGATTTTTTGCGGATGGATGATAAACAGCGCGGCATAGCCCAATAAAAATCGCGTGAATAAAATTTCGATGGGGGTGAAGTCTGTCAGTAAAATCTTCGTTGATATAAACGTGAGCCCCCACACCATTACGGTGCCTATGGCCGCCAGATGACCGGCTGTCTGTTGATTCTTCATTATATATAGATCCTTTCCCTGCGGTTCGATTTTGCATGTCATAAGGATAGCAAATACCTATTCAGGTTTTCTTGTACGATATTGCTGAACGACGCTTCTTATGGATGGGCATAAAATTCCGCTATGAGTGTTATATTCGATAATTTTCAGAACGGGAATAAATTACATCGCCCCAAAATTTTTAACAATATTTCATTTTATCGGCGGAACTAGTTTATGGGAATACATCTGACAGAAGGATCGGGATGCGCAGCGCGCATCCCGATCCTTTAACAAATAACAAAAATTCTATTTACTATAACATCTTATAGGCATTGCGGACCTCTTCGGCTTTGCCGCAGGTCATGGCGCCTTCGGGGCAGGGACCCTGAACGCAGCGCGGGCCGGCATCTTTAAATAAGGTAGGCGCCACGGGCTTTACAAGCTTAAGCATTTGCAGCGCCAGCTCACGAATTTCCCATTGCGCGCGATTGCAGCAGCGCTGGTTAAAGAAATGGCGGAGCTCTCTGGCATTCATTGTTACCACGATCTTGGTTTCGCAGGCATTAGGCAATACGAAGCGCGCATCCTCGTTGGCGGCCTTTTCAGCCGTTGCGCTTGCTTTCTTGGGGGTCAATCCTTGTTTTATTAAGTCTTGGGTGGCTTCTTCTTGAATTAAATCGCGTATTATACAATAATTGCTTTGTAAAATATGCATAGTTTCTTGAAATTTTTCATTTGCCTTTTGACATTTGGATATGGACGGTGGTATAATGTACTCAAATTCAATTTCCGAGACATATCTTTGGGACTGCTGAGAAAAACTCGCAAGACGATGCCTCACAAGCTGATGCGTCAGCACTCTGCTGACACCTTCGATCGCGAAAGTAAAATTGACATGCTCAATCGGTGAATAATGCCCCATATTCATCAGTATCTTAAGGAATTTTTCTGTTTCTTCATCCGTCAGATCCGTATCCAGTTCCGATGCTCCGCTCTGGGAATAGCATAATTTAGCGGCCGCCGCCACGGTTTTTTCCGGCTCCGGCGTATATCTGAGTAATTCTACTTTCAGTTGTGCTTGCATTCATAACGCTCCTGTAAAACTTTTTAAATATTGTACCATATTGTTCCGCTTTTGTCGTTGATTTCGACAATATTTTAATTTTGGGGACAATTTCTTAATAAAACTGAATTTATTCAAATAAGTATTCACAAAATGTCATTGATCTTGTATTGTCTGCATAGCGGCGCTATGCTTCACAATAAATAAAACCAAATGGAGTAACGCAATGGAAATTAAGCATGCTACGTTTAAAGGCGGCATCCATCCGTCTTATAACAAACAGTTTACCGACAAGCTTCCCATTGAGAACATGCCTGCTCCGAAAGAGATTGTACTGCCCATGTCGATGCATATCGGCGCGCCCTGCAATCCCGTCGTTGAAGTGGGCCAGGATGTCAAGATGGGTCAACTGGTCGGCCAGGCAGCAGGTTTTGTATCTGCAAACATCCATGCCAGCGTATCCGGCAAAGTCAAGGCGATCGAAAAGCGGCTTACCGGCAACGGGCAGAAGACCTTATGTGTCGTAATAGAAAACGATTACAAAGATGAGCTCGCGGAAGATATCAAACCGAAAAACTGGGAAGATCTCTCCACGCAGCAGCTTTTGGATATCGTTGCGGCCGCGGGCATCGTTGGCCTCGGCGGTGCGACGTTCCCTACCAGAGTCAAGCTTGCGCCCCCCGCCGATAAAAAGATCGATTATCTGATCATCAACGGCGCGGAATGCGAACCTTACCTCACCAGCGACCATGCGGTCATGCGCGAAATGCCCGAAAAAGTGGTAGGCGGCCTGAAGATCATGATGAAAATCCTCGGCCAGACCAAAGGCTACATCGGCATCGAAGACAACAAGCAGGACGCCATCAAAGCGGTCGCCGACGCTTCGGACGCTTCCATCGAAATTTATTCCCTGCACACCAAATATCCGCAGGGCTCCGAAAAACAGCTTGTTACGGCCATCACCGGAAAAGAAGTTCCTTCCGGCGCGCTTCCTTCCGAAGTGGGCTGCGTGATCTCCAATTCCGGCACGGCGATTGCCATTTATGAAGCCGTTACCGCGGGCATGCCGCTCATCGAGCGCGTGACTACCGTTACGGGCAACGGCATCAAACAGCCCAAGGTTTTAAAATTCCGCATCGGTACCATGATTAACGAAATCATCGAATACTGCGGCGGCCTCACAGACGATATTTCTAAAGTGATCCTTGGCGGACCGATGATGGGCTTTGCACAATTTTCGACGGTGGTACCCTCCAATAAAGGCACCAGCGGCATCCTCTGCCTTACAGCTGCAGACACCAAAGTCGAAGATCCGTCCAACTGCATACGCTGCGGCAAATGCGCCGAAGTATGTCCCATGAATTTAATGCCCTTATATATCGCGGGCTATTCGCTCAAAGGCGAATTTGACATGAGCGAAGAATACCATGCGATGGACTGCATCGAATGCGGCAGCTGCGCATTCACCTGCCCGGCAAGAAGACCCCTGGTTTCTTCCATCCGTGTAGCGAAATCCAAAATCATCGAAAAACGCAGAAAAAACGGTTAGGAGGTAAACTATGAGTGATAAATTATTAATGGTATCATCTTCCCCTCATATCAGAGGAAAACAAACCACCCAGTCAATCATGCGAGATGTTTTAATAGCTCTTACGCCCGCTGCCGTTTTGAGCGTATTCTTCTTCGGCGCCAAATCGATCCTTTTGATCGCTGTCTGCGTTGCAACCAGCATGATATCGGAATATGTCGTTCAAAAAATCACCAAAAGACCCGTAACGGTAATGGATTTATCCGCTGCCGTCACCGGCCTGCTTTTGGCCATGAACCTGCCGATCGGCGCTCCCTGGTGGGTCGCTTTCATTGGCTCGGCATTTGCCATCGTGGTAGCCAAACAGCTTTTCGGAGGCATCGGCCATAACTTCGTCAACCCGGCCTTGGTTGCCAGAGCATTGTTAGTTGCATCCTGGCCCACACTGATGACGGGCGGAGCCTATCTACCCGCGGACGCGGTTGCTACCGCTACACCGCTTGGCATCGTTAAAGAAGGTCTCACTGAAACGCTTCCCAGCCTATGGCAGATGTTTGTCGGCGGCCCCGGCGTATACGGCTGCATCGGCGAAGTCAGCGCATTGGCTCTTATCTTGGGCGGCCTGTACCTTATCTTCAGAAAAGTCATCAATTACAGAATCCCTGTGTTTTATATCGCCACAGTTGCGGTATTCTCTTTGATCGCAGGCAAAGATATCGCTTTCAATTTATTGGCAGGCGGACTTATGCTGGGCGCCATCTTTATGGCTACCGATTATACCACATCCCCGGCAACGCCGACGGGAGAAATCATTTATGCCATCGGCTGCGGCCTTATCACCTGCATCATCCGTTTTTACGGCGGATATCCCGAAGGCGTTTCTTATTCGATCCTTCTCATGAACGTTACCACACCGCTCATTGACAAATTTGTCAGAGCCAAAAAATACGGCGAGGTGAAGAAAAATGAAAAATGAGATCGTTAAGCTCGCGGTTATTCTCCTGATCATTTCCGGCGTCGCTACCGGCGCTCTCGCTTACACCAACGAACTTACCTATCCCAAAATCATCGAGCTGCGCGCGCAGACCGAAGCGCAGGCACGCATGAACGTTATGCCCGATACCGATGAGATCACGGAAACGGTTGATGCCGACCAAGTGAAAGCCATCGCCGCTAAGATCGGCGCCGCAGATGGCGAAGTCAATGAAATCTACGTAGCCAAAAAAGGCGGTAAAATCGTCGGCTATACCGTTAAATGCACCGTGAACGGTTTTGCGGGCGGCGTAGGCGTACTTACCGGCGTGAGCGTTGACGGCAAGATCACCGGCGCTGCCGTGCTCGTGCACTCCGAAACTCCGGGTCTCGGCGCAAAAGCGGCTGAAAAAGCCTGGATTTCCCAGTATGACGGAAAAAGCACGGCTAAAGAAATTACGGTAATCAAAACCGGAACGCCGAAGGACAGCGATATCGTAGCGATTTCTGGCGCCACGATCACTTCCAGAGCGGTTACCAAAGCCGTCAATTACGCAAGACTTGCTTTCCTTGAACTTAAAGGAGGTAAATAGATATGAAATTCATGAAAGTTTTAACAAACGGGATCATTGCCGAAAATCCGGTTTTCCGGCTTTTGCTCGGTATGTGTTCCGCCTTGGCTATAACCACCTCCGTAGCTAACTGCCTCGGGATGGGCGTTGCGGTCACCTTCGTTTTGGTCGGTTCCAATGTTTGCATTTCGCTGCTGCGCAACGTCATTCCCGCGAAGATCAGAATCCCGTGCTTCGTCGTGGTTATCGCTACCTTCGTAACCATCGTCCAGATGGTACTGGAAGCGTATGTTCCTTCCTTGTTCCAATCTCTGGGCGTATTCATTCCCCTTATCGTTGTTAACTGCATCATTTTAGGCAGAGCGGAAGCGTTTGCTTCCAAATACAGTGTATGGCTTTCCGTTGCCGACGGCATCGGCATGGGTATCGGCTATACGCTTGCCATCACGATCATCGGCGTTATCCGTGAGATCCTCGGAAACGGCACGATCCTTGGCTTCAGCATTTTCGGCGCTAAATTTATGCCGATGCTGGTAATGATCCTTCCGCCGGGCTCCTTCCTGCTTTTGGGCATGCTCATCGGCATACTCAACAAGATTCAGGAAAAATCGAAAGCCAAGGAGGCAGTTAAATGAAATTAGTGTTGATCTTATTAAGCACCATCTTTGTCAACAACTATATCACCGTTAAGTTCCTCGGTATCTGTCCGTTCCTCGGCGTTTCCAAAAAAGTGGATACCGCCATCGGCATGGGCATGGCCGTTACCTTCGTTATGGCTGTCGCCAGCGCCGTTACCTATGGCGTGCAGGGCATCCTTGATTCCCTCAATATCGGCTATCTGCAGACGATCGTATTTATCCTTGTTATCGCCGCGCTCGTACAGCTGGTTGAAATGGTTCTTCAAAAAACCAGTCCGGCCCTGTATCAGGCATTGGGCGTATACCTGCCCCTCATCACCACCAACTGCGCGGTGCTCGGGGTTGCCATCTTAAACATCCAGCAGGGTTATAACCTGATAGAATCCATCATCAACGGTACCGGCGGCGCGCTCGGTTTCACATTGGCCATCGTGCTTTTTGCGGGTATCAGAGAACGTTTGGAACTTGCGAATATCCCCAAATGCCTTCAAGGTTTTCCTATTGCGTTGATTTCAGCCGGTCTGATGTCTTTGGCGTTTTTTGGATTCCAAGGGCTGATTACGTTATAGGAAAGGAGTAAACGATGAATCCTATATTAATTGCGGTAATAGTAGTCGGTGCGATGGGCCTTGTGCTCGGCGCGGGTCTGGCCTTTGCATCCAAAATATTTGCTGTTGAAAAAGATCCCAAGGTCGAGCAGGTGCGCGAAGCGCTGCCCGGCGCCAATTGCGGCGGATGCGGTTACCCCGGCTGTGACGGGGCTGCCGATGCCATCGTTTCCGGCAAAGCCGCTCCCAATGCCTGCCCCGTGGGCGGCGCTGCGACTGCGGCCAAAATCGGAGAAATCCTCGGCATTGTCGTGGATACCAGCACCAAATTTGTCGCCATGGTAAAATGCGCCGGCGGCAAAGAAGAATGCGGCAAAAAATACGAATATTACGGCGTGAAGGACTGCCGCGAAGCGGTGGTTGCGATGGGCGGAGACAAAGCCTGCGCTTACGGCTGCATGGGTTACGGCTCTTGTGTGAACGTCTGCCAGTTTGACGCCATTTTCATCAATGAAAAAGGGCTTGCCGAAGTAGACAAAGAAAAATGCACTGCCTGCGGCGCCTGCATTAAGGCCTGCCCCAAAAACATCATCGAGCTTGTGCCGTATGACAAAGCCGTCCATGTCGCCTGCAACTCGCAGGACAAAGGCAAGGATGTTACGGCTGTCTGCAAAGTGGGCTGCATCACCTGCGGAATCTGCGTAAAGAACTGCGAATTCGACGCCATCAAGATACCCGAAGGAAAAAACCTTCCGGTCATCGATTACACCAAGTGCACCGAATGCAACAAGTGCGTTGAAAAGTGCCCGAAAAAGACGATTCACAATTTAAAAGCATAATTAATATAACAACAAAAAATCCGGCGAACTTCGCCGGATTTCTTCATATAATTAGCAAATAAAACCCAAATAATTATTCCGTGCTTTTCATTTCTCCCAACTCGATTTTATATTTAAGAGTAAAATAGAATTTAAATAAATAAGCTATTCCAAAACATAAAATAAGTGCTAGAAGCATCAGCAAAAATGATATTACTAAATTTATATTTTCTTGGCTTGCATTTATTGATGTTAACCTAGCAATTATAATGCCAGATGAACTGCCCATAGCTGCAAAATAAGCGATTTTATTTTTTGATGGCGAACTACTAGTTTTATAAATATTTTTGTGTATGTTATTTATAATAATTCTGCAAAAAAGAAATAATATTAAAAAAAATATTAAAAGAAATATTATCAGAATCCAAAATTTTGGATGATTTCCTACAAAAAATTTAAAAGAAGCAAATAATAATATCAATGAAAAATTTAATGATGACGAACTTATGTATAGAAATTGGTAGATGAATTGTTCTTTGGATGAGTAAAGAAAACTGATGACTGTCACCGCGGTATTGGTTGAAATAAAAAAAATCTTTGTGAAGATCGTATAGGCTCCCAAAAAAGCACAGAGCATACCGATGAGCCAAGTCAATAACAAGAATGCAATCAGAGATACAACATTAAACGGCTGTTCATTGAATTTAACGAACGCAATGATGTTTTCTTCTTTCAGATCCTTCAATTTAACCATATTAAATTCCTTATCACCAATTTTATAAATAATTATTATATTTTTAATTAATTTAGAGTGATTTTAGCAATTAATTATAACATACTATTATTAGCAGACAGTATTTTTTTATTTGTTCTACTTATATAAGAATACCTCGATAGTGATATATGCGGTTGCTTAATCGAACCTTATTATGCAACATCATAAAGCGCTTGGCTAAGCATATTTTACCAGCAAATCATCTCGATATAAAAACAGTTTCTCAGCCTCGCCGAAAAACGAAGATTTCTCTTAAATTACTTTGCAAAAAAGACACGATTTTGGTATGATAGTTGTTAATTATAAATCAACGGAGGATTTCATGGATAAAATTTTCAAAGAAGGGCTGACGTTTGACGATGTGCTGCTCGTTCCGCGCAAGAGCAGCGTTACACCGCGCGATGTGGATGTGTCAACGTATCTGACCAACAAGCTAAAGCTCAATATTCCCATTTTGAGCGCGGGCATGGACACCGTCACCGAAAGCAAGCTTGCCATCGCGATGGCTCGTCAGGGCGGCATCGGCATCATCCATAAAAATATGTCCATTC
>DAITPG010000035.1:0-13646 GCA_036833715.1 Eubacteriaceae bacterium
CGGTTACTGCGGATTCGATTTTTTTATCGAGGATCATTGCGGAATAGATTTCCACAATTTTATGTAAAACACTTCCGATATCGGTATTGCGTACGGACTGCTCCCGACGTTCCTGCGGTCGGATCAAATAACGGGCAAAAAAGCTGAACGGACAGGATGCGTATTTCTCCAGCATCGATATGGATGTGACCAGCGGATCGCGGATGAGCGTCTCATATTGGCCGATGTCCGCAACTTCTTCACGGTTGTCAAAGCAAAGGCCGTCCCGCAAAGCGTCCATACGCGCCTTATAGTCATCTTGTTCGCTGAAATATAGATAGACGTCATTAAAAACAGAATCCAGGCGCTCATCGCGGCTGCTTTCGTTAATCCTGTCCGATAAATTCATGACAAGACGGTTGAATGCGCCGTTGGGATCGATCAGCGCATAGCTTGAAATGTCCTGCGGTTCGCAAACGGATTCAGGCAGGATCTCAACAATCCGTTCAAACAGAAAGGAAGCCTCGTGATCTTCGCCGTCCCGGTCTTTCATAAAGCGGCTGATGATGCTTTTTTCGGTCGGTTTGCACAGCAGCGTATAGATCAAAAAGAGTTCTTTTTGCCTTTTATAAGCGGAGGTGTCGATCAGCTCGATACCGTTTAAACGCATCGTTTGTTTTTCCTCGTCCGAAAACAGACCCGAAATGCTTTCGGAGGACGGCAGCATTCCCTCATTGGCGCCAAGCAGAAAAAGGGCTTTTATATTGCCGCCCCTTGTACGAGGTATATCGCCCACATGCACGCTATCGAGTTTCGCGGGTATGATGCCTACGTTGGAGGAGATAAACGCGTAAGCAAACATGCTATGCAGTTTTTCGGGCGCTATTTTTTCTTCATTGAAGAAATCGTGCGCCTGTTCCAATACAGCGATCATTTTATTGTATATTTGAGCATAGGTGTTGGCCTGTTCATATTTTCCTTCATTCTCAAACCGCTTTACGGTTTCATTAATTTTTGCGTTGAAGCCGATATCCTCGAGATACGCGTAGAGCTTCTGACAGAAATCTGCCGTATTTTCAACCTTTTTTAAGGCTTCACGCAGACGGATAATAGGGGCGATCAGCCGCTGCCGTATTTCATTTATAAAATTCAAATCGTAGCCGCTTTCGGAATTGTTGCGCGTAAATTCCTTCTCCCACATGGTGCCTTTGATGCCGAATTCCAGCGAATAATTCTCGATAAGCTGGCATTCTTCATCCGTAATGTCCGAAAAACCGGTTTTTGCGTATGCTAGGATTTCATAGGTCGAATAGGTTTTATCGGTCATTGATATCAAAAACAAAAAGGCCTTAACCGGAGAAGAGAAAATAATATCCTTTCTGCTGTCCATAAAAAAAGGGATTTCATAGGATTCAAAGACCTCATCGATGAGCGGCGCGTACAGTTCAAGATCGGCTGCTACCACAGCGATATCAGCATACCGCCATCCATTTATACGCACAAGACGATTAATCGACAAAGCTGTGTCTTCAACTTCCGAATAGATCGAATCCGCGCAGCGCGCTTCCACAGATGGAGCGGCCGCGGAGAAACGGACATTGTCGTAACTCATCAAGTGCTGCTCAAGAAAGAGCAGGTCGTCCGCAGCGTTTTTATGTTCAACCAGGCGGACGGTTTCAAATTCCTTGGCGGCGTTTTGAGCGCATTGCTTGATTTTGGCGAGCGTATCGGCCGTAACGGCAAAAAAGTCATCATCATCATAGGTTAATGCAAATACACAGTCCGCCGAGAGGCGCATCAGCGATTCAATGAAAACATAAGACGATCGGTCGAACGAATGAAAGCCGTCAAAGAAAAAAACAGCCCCCGCAATTTCAGAATCGCCTTTTATATATTGAGCGCAATCCGCTAAAAGATCATGCTGATCCATATATCCGCATGAGAGTATTTCATTGTATCGCGAATAGATTTTATGTATATCCTTAAGCTTTTCTTTCAATACGGAGGGTGCTTCATTCTCCGTTAAACCCATCAGCTGTTCTTCGGATACCGTGTTTTTTTTGAGCTCTTCGATCGATTGGGTAACATGATCCAAAAATCCGTATTTATCGGCTACTCCTTTAAAAACAGACAAAGAAGGAGAAAGCTCATCGACCACTTTTTTAACGATGAGTCCTTTTCCTTCCCTTGTGAGAACAGTTTTATTTTTTAGCGCTGTTTTTGCTGCAAGAGAATTTGCCAGTCGCTGAAGACTGACGACCTGAAGATGCATCATTCCGCTAAGCGACATTCGGTCTAACAGCATGCGCTCATTTTCGTATGTATATTGCTCGGGCACCACCCAGTAAATTTTTTTTTCTTGATCGATGATTTTAACCTCTTCGATCATCCGATCGGTTTTGCCGGTCCCCTGTCTGCCAACAATAACTTTTACCATACTTTCCTCGCGCTATAAACTAAGGGAATATTTTTGATCGTCAGCATTGATTGCTAATTAATCTTCCGCAAAAAGCTTCACTTTCATCAACGTGTCTATTTCGAGCTTTAAGCGTTTGATCGCGGCAGCGTATTCGTAGGTTTCCGCCGTCGTGAACAACGAAAGAAAATGCTCCTTAGCATCGGCGTGCATGTCATATTCATCGAGATATTTTTTCAAAAGCACCACTTGCTCTTTAGCCGGGTCGATAAAAATCAGTTCGGGATATAATTCTCCGATCTCTCTTTTTATGATCGGGAAATGGCTGCATCCGAGCACGAGATTTTTGATGGCCGGATCCTTTGCAAGGATGGGATCGACGCATTCCTTGATCTTATCATGCAGCAGCCGCACATTGTCCAGCTGGCTGTCGATGATTTTGGGAAGGGATACACTGGAGTTCGAAATAACATTTAATCCCTCGTTGAGCTCCCTTATGGTTTTTTCATAGATGCCGCTGGTGACGGCGGCGTAAGTTGCTATAACGCCCACGCAGTTTTGCTTTGTTTCGCGGACGGCCGCAATGGCGCCGGCATCCACGATGCTGAAAAGCGGCACACTGCTTTTCAGATGCTCCATCTGTGAGGAGATCGTATTGCAGGCGACCAAAATCGCCTTGACGCCTTTATCCTCCAGAAATCGGATCATTTGGTTGGAATATGCGATGATTTCGGAATAGGTTCGGTTCCCGTAGGGCATCCTTTTGGAATCTCCGAAATATAAGATCGATTCATTCGGCAAAAGCTTATTCATCTGAACGACGGCAGTCAAACCGCCGACACCCGAATCCATGATGCCGACAGGCAAATTTTTATCCATAAATCCTCCGTTTTCGACATGAATATACGTTTATAATCGGCTTAGGAGCTTAGCCTTTAGCAGGCTTTTCGCTTATCGTATGGAGAATTTTTTTCGCGAAAGACGATAGGATATTGGCTTCAATCACCATCTCCAGCGAAAGCTTTTTCAGCTGCTCCGTTTCGGAGCCTTCCCCTATATTTTCCAAAGCCGCAGACAATCTTTCGGATGCTTTTTGGACAAGCTCATTTTGTTTTAAAGAAAAGCCGCCATAAAGGCTCAGCAGGTCTTCATCATGCTCTTTATCAATGAAAGCGGATATATCATTGATCGGCAATATCTGCTTAAGCAGACAGAGCACCAAGATACTGGTTAAATGCGCTTTATTATATTTTTTATTGACGGGACGGGGGATGATCCCGTCTTTTGCGTAATTGTTGATCATGGAAGGAGTGATGATCTTATCGGGTTCCTCTTTGGAAAACACGCTCAGTTGCTTGGTGACAAACGTGATCACCTGATCCATATAAAGGTCGATGTCCGGCATATTTTCGATTTTAATGATTTCATAATTTTTCAGCTGATCCGTCCATTGCCTCAAATTCTCGGTTATTTCATTCACTGGCGCATCCTCCTTATGGGAATCATTATAACATAGATTCGGATTAAATTTAAGCAATTCGATTGACATTTTTATGAATATCATTTAATATGGTTATTATAACTATATTATAAAGTATCATTAATAGGTGAGGTAATTCCATGAATAAGAAGATTCAGGTTTGGGGAGATTCTATTCTAAAAGGTATAATTTATGATGACAAAGCGCAAAAATATGTTATACTAAAGGAAAATGCGCTAATCAAAGCCCAAGAAGCAGCAGCCTTAAGCATTGAAAATTTCAGCAGATTCGGTCAAACGATCACCAAAGCGCAGCCTAAGCTGATCAAGCATTTGGATGATGCCGACCTGCCGGATATTATTTTATTGGAGCTTGGCGGCAATGACTGCGATTTCAACTGGCAGGAAGTCGGCGACGCGCCCGAATGCGACCATCAGCCGCAGACTCCGCTGAATACGTACCGAGAAATACTCACCGATATGATCGGCAAAATCATCAACAAAGGAATCAAGCCGGTATTGGCTTCGCTGCCGCCGCTTGATTATCAGCGCTATTTTAACTGGATCACCAAAGGCAACGTATCCAAAGAAGGCGTTTTAAAGTGGCTGAAAAGCCCGTACACGATCTATACCTGGCATGAAAGCTATGACCGCTGCGCCAAAGAAGTGGCGCGACAATTTGATATACCCGTCATCGATGTCCGCGAGTCGTTTTTAAATCAAAACGACTATTCTGCTTTTATGTGCGAAGACGGCATTCATCCCAATCAGCGCGGTCAAATCCTGATCGCCGAAACCATCATCCGATTCTTCAATCAGCGACTTTTGTCATAAAGGAAAGGCAGTCAGGCAGTTATGTTGATTTCCTTTCTTTCATGAACATAAAAAATGAAAAGGAATGAAATCTCATGAGTAAATTCATCATCACCTCGGACATTAACTGCGACTTGCCAAAGGATATTTTAGAAAAATTTGACATCCGCGTTATGATGCTTCATTATGTTCTGGAAGGCATCGAATATTCTGGCGTGGATGAACGAATCACTCCTTCCGAATTTTATGATAAAATGCGCAAAGGCTCCATGCCTAAGACTATGCAGGTGAATCCGCAGCAGGCGAAAGAAGTTTTTGAAGGCTGCATCAAAGAGGGATATGACATCCTTCACATCGGTTTTTCATCCGCCTTAAGCGGCAGCCTCGGCAGCGCGGTGTTTGCTGCCAATGAGCTGAAGGAAACGTATCCCGACACCAAAATTATCGTTATCGATTCCCTGTGCGCTTCGCTGGGACAAGGCCTGCTCGTCTATAAAGCGGCGCTGCTGCGCGAAGCCGGAAAAACACTGGAAGAAACCGCACAATGGACGGAAGAACATAAATTGCAGCTTTGCCATTATTTTACCGTAGATGATTTAAATCATCTGGCCAGAGGCGGAAGACTGACGAAGTCCGCAGCGGTATTCGGCACCATCCTCAACGTCAAACCGATCCTCCATGTCGATAACCTCGGCAGACTCGTTCCCATCGGGAAAACCAGGGGCAGAAAACATGCTTTGAACGAGCTTGTGGATAACATGAAATCCCATATCGGAGACACTCAAAATGAGATCATATTCATCTCACACGGCGACTGCCTTGCGGATGCTCAATATGTGGCGGATGAGATCAAAAAGCAATTCGGGATTGACAATTTCCTCATTGATTATGTAGGGCCGACCATCGGCGCCCACTCGGGACCGGGGACGGTGGCATTGTTTTTTATGGGTACAGAAAGATAAAAGCATAACGATATGGCTAAATGAAAGCCTTTATAAATAACAGAGCCGAAGTGACTGCAATGCAGAAGCGACGGCTTTTTTAATCTTTGGTATTATTATGCATAGGAAGAAGATTTTTAGTCATACCGCCGTATTTTTAAAATAACTTTGATAAATAGTCTGTACGATTTTTTTCCGACAGTTACTTCCATTGAAAAGAATCATTAATTATACGGTTGCATTGAGTAATTATTTGATTGAAGCGGCTACCAGCATATCGCCGGATCAAAAAGTTATTTAATTTTCTCATTTTAGTTGACAAAAGCATGGATTGGGAATAAAATAATATCATATTAATTCTATATGATTATCGTACAAGGAGGCCGAAATGCCGGAAAAAATTTATATGTCTTTAACGGATCTGGTAGGAAAAACCCCTTTGTTGGAACTGAAAAATTACAATGAAACGCATAAGCTGGGTGCTGCGATTGTTGCGAAACTGGAGTATTTCAATCCCGCGGGAAGCGTCAAGGACAGAATCGCCAAGGCGATGATCGATGATGCCGAAGCAAGCGGAAAACTTAAACCCGGAAGCGTCATCATTGAACCGACAAGCGGAAATACCGGTATCGGGCTCGCATCCGTAGCCGCCGCTCGGGGATACAAAATCATCCTTACCATGCCGGAAACCATGAGCGTGGAAAGACGGAACCTATTAAAAGCGTATGGGGCAGAATTGGTTTTGACCCCCGGCGCCTTGGGAATGCAGGGCGCAATCGAAAAAGCGGATGAACTTGCCGCAGAAATACCCAACTCATTTGTTCCCGGACAATTCAACAATCCCGCTAATCCCGCCACCCATCTAGCGACGACAGGCCCTGAAATTTGGGCAGATACAAACGGAAATATCGATATTTTTATTGCAGGCGTTGGAACCGGGGGAACCATCACAGGGGCAGGCGGCTTTCTTAAAACAAAAAATCCAAATATTCGGATTATTGCGGTCGAACCGTTTGACTCGCCCGTATTATCCGAAGGCAGATCGGGACCGCATAAGATCCAAGGCATCGGCGCCGGATTTGTACCCATAGTTTTAAACAAAAATGTTTACGATGAGATTATTACGGTCAAAAACGAAGATGCGTTTGCTGCCGGAAGAGAAATATCCAAGACGGAAGGTCTTTTGGTCGGCATTTCGTCCGGCGCAGCATTGTGGGCTGCAACCGAAGTTGCCAAACGCCCTGAGAATGCAGGCAAAAGGATCGTGGCAATTTTTCCGGATACCGGAGAACGTTACCTTTCAACCCCGATGTTTACCGAATAACTACCTGATAAAAAAGCGGCAGCCCTGAAACTAGATGCAGGGCTGCCTTTTTATTACATTTCGAAATTATCTGCGATCTCATCATAAAGATCTTTAACGCAATGCTGACTCTCAAAGTATCTGCATTTTATGCAGGAAGGGTCCGAAGCGACTATGCTGGACGTAAACATACTGGAACGCGGATAAAATGATGAACAGTTTCTTGCTACCATAGCATACATATCTCTTTTCATGCTGGTCTGTCTCCTCTTATAAATTTCTTTCATTATTGTGTGCGTCAAAAACAAAAAAAATCATAGAAATTTTGTCAGCATCGACAATATTTGGCACATGCGCGGGTTATGCAAACATAATCCGCTGGTTAGCATAATTTTGCCGTTACCTCAATATACATAACCAGATGAAAAAACAAGGAGGTTCGGCATGAAAAAGGCAGGCGTTAAAAGAGTCGTGAAGATCAGCCCTTTAAAAAACAAAAAAAAATTCTATTATCTGGTAGTCGGCATTTTAAGTTTAGCTCTTGTGGCGCAGCTGGCTTTTGCGGGCAACTATTTATTGACCTCCGGAAAAGCACCCATCACCGATTGGGGGCTGAGCTATCAACAGCAGGGCGAAAAACCGGTCGGTAATGCCTCAGCCGAATACCTTGCGCCGTATAACGCCTATTATGTGGGCAGCAGCTCCACTGATAAAGTAGTCTACCTGACATTTGATGCAGGATACGAAAACGGTTATACCGAAAAGATACTGGATATTTTAAAGGCACAGGATGTTAAGGCAATCTTTTTTCTGACGGGACATTATATTAAAAGCAATTCGGACTTGGTCAAGAGAATGGTAGCCGAAGGGCATCTGGTCGGCAATCATACCATGAACCATCCGGATATGACCAAATATACCGATCTGGAGTCGTTTAAAAAAGAACTGAGCGGACTTGAGGATCTGTTTTATGAAACCACCAACACAAAAATTGCGAACTATTACAGGCCACCCAGCGGAAAATTCAATGAATCCAATCTTACATTCGCAAAAGAATTGGGATATAAAACGATTTTTTGGTCCCTGGCGTATGCAGACTGGCTTACGGATAAACAGCCGACCCCGCAAACCGCGCTTGATAAGATTTTACCGAGGATCCATCCCGGAGCCATCATACTGCTGCACAGCACATCCAAAACAAACAGCGAAATACTGGAACAGGTCATCACGAAAGTGAAGGCAGACGGTTATGTTTTTAAATCACTCGATGAACTGAAATAAGTGTTGCGATACAAAAACCGGCGTTATTCGTCAGAACGCCGGTTTTTATGTGAAAAATCCTGCTATATTGTTAAAAGCCGTATTTATTTAGGTGAAATTGTTGAAAACCTGTTGATAATGTTTATAACATTGTGGATACTTTTGTCGAAAACTGGAATTTACTTATATTTTATGCAGAATTTAGTCATTTATTACTGTTGATATCCTTAATTAATCGAGCAGAAAAATCGTAATGCCCGGATTCATGCTGATAATTTTGCGTTTTATCCGTTTATGCGTAAATTGGGTACGCACCATCTGCAGCAGTTTTTTACCCTGATGATAACCGTGTACGACGACGACTTCCCGGATATCATCCGGCAAATACTCCATGAAATATTCAAGTTCGGATAAGGCCTCATTGACAGTCATTCCGTGGATATCGATTTCTTCGGATTTTTCCATGTTTCCCTCAGATTACTTAATGCTTTTTTGTCTTGCCGCCTCAAACAAAACAATCCCGGCCGCTACGGATGCGTTGAGCGAATCCAGCTTTCCTTTCATGGGGATAGCCGCCACCAAATCGCATTTGGATTTGATAAGCCTGCCGACTCCTTCGCCTTCGCTGCCCACAACGACAATCAAAGGCATATCATAATCGATCTTGTAATAAGCTTCACCGTCCATGTCGCAACATACCGCAAACAAGCCGGCTTTTTTTAAAGTATCGATGGTTTGCGCGATGTTGGCGACCTGCGCCACCTTGATATATTCCACGGCGCCTGCCGATGTTTTATAAACGCCTTCATTCATCAGCGCGCTTCTGCGTTTGGATATGATCACGCCGTGCGCGCCTGCGCAGTATGCGCTGCGGATAATAGCGCCCGCATTATGAGCGTCGGTAATTTCATCGAGCATCACAATAAAAGGCTTTTTATTTTTCGAATACGCTTCGTCGAGGATTTCGTCGACTTCGCAAAACACGACGGGCGAGCACATGGCGATAACACCCTGATGTCTGCCATTTGCCGACATGGCATCCAGCTTGCGCTTATCCGTCATTTGCACATAAATATTGCGTTCTTTGGCCATCGCAATGATCACGTTGAGCGTATGATCGGTCTCGCCCTGCGCGATATAGATCTTATTGATATTTCTGCCGCTTTTTAAAGCTTCTTTAACGGGGTTTCTCCCCATAACTTTATCATATTGCTGTTGTTGTTCCATTTAAACTCCTATTTGGTTTTTTATGTATAGTATGCGCCGATCTAACGGCTACAATCAATCATCGCTTTTAAGTACCGGCTGTGCGTTTACAAATTTGGTATATTCATTTAAGAAAGCAAGCTTCACCGTTCCCGTTTCACCGTTGCGATGCTTGGCGATGATCAGCTCGGTTTCATTGGTTTCGATTTCTCGTTCGTAGTAGTTTTCTCGGTATAACAGGATGACCACGTCCGCGTCCTGCTCGATGGCTCCGGATTCACGCAGGTCGGAGAGAATCGGACGTCGGTCCTTTCGGCCTTCGGGACTTCTTGAAAGCTGAGACAAAGCAACGACCGGGATACCCAGTTCCTTGGCAAGTCCTTTCAGTTCGCGGGAAATGGTAGAGATCTCCTGCTGACGGTTTTCGGTTCTTTGCGTCGTGCTCATCAGCTGCAGATAGTCGATGACCACCATATCGAGGCCTTTGGTCGATTTGAGCTTGCGCAGCTTGGAACGAACTTCTCCGACGGATATGCCGGAGGTATCGTCGATATAAAGCTGAATATCGGATTCGGCTACCGCGCTGTTTAGGAGCGTGATCTTTTTCCACTCTGCTTCGCTTTGCGCGCCCACTTTGATCTTTTTGCTGTTGACTTCGGTCTCGCTGGAGATGATACGCATGATCAGCTGATCGCAGGACATTTCAAGGCTGAAAAACGCCACGGTCTTTTTACCGCGGAAAGCCGCATTTGAGGCGATATTAAGGCCGAGCGCGGTTTTTCCCATACTGGGGCGCGCGGCGATAAGAATAAGGTCGGAAGGCTGGAACCCACTGGTAATCTCGTCCAGATCGCGATACCCGGTGGTAATCCCGGTCATATTGTTGTTCATTTGATATAACTCACCGATCTTTACAATGGCGGGGGTCAATGCGTCTTTTAATGAAATAAACTCATTTCTTGTTTTATTCATGGACAGGTTATAAATAAAACGTTCCGCTTTATCGATGATCTGCACCGCAGGCAGCTTGTCCGCATAACATTCCGCTATAATATTGCCGAAGGACAGGATCATTTCCCTCATCGTCGCCTTTTCGCTTACGATGCGGCAGTATTGCTCGATATTGCTTGTGGACGGAACGATTTCTGCGACCTCAGTTAAAAAGGAAGCGCCGACTCGGTCGATCAAATCATCTTTCTTGAGCTGTTCCACAATGGTGACATAATCGATGGAATAAAGGTTTTGATGCAGTTTTTTGATCGCGGAAAATACCCAGCGGTTTTGATCCACGTAAAAATCATCCTCGCTGAGAAAATTCAACACGGTTACAACTGCGTTTTTATCCAGGATCATGCAGCCAAGCACCGATTTCTCGGCTTCATCGCTGAAAGGAGGTATTTTGGGCGAAACAGCACTCATAAACGACTCTTTCTTGGATTAAATACTTTCGATTTTTACTTCCATCTGCGCTTCCACTTCGGGATGCAGTTTGATTTTAACGGTATAAGTTCCCGTGATTTTGATATTATCGGATAAGATCTTTCTTTTGTCGATGTCTACGTTTAAATCTTTGAGGATCGCGTCGGCAATGTCTTTGGATGTTACCGCTCCGTACAGCTTGCCGTCGGGACCCGATTTTGCTTTT
This sequence comes from Eubacteriaceae bacterium, assembly GCA_036833715.1. GTDB lineage: Bacteria > Bacillota > Clostridia > Eubacteriales > Anaerofustaceae > JBGMEA01. Next base: position 11,043 of record DAITPG010000035.1, read on the forward strand.
AATGTAACGGATTTATCATTGATGCTGTTTTTCACATCCACGGCTTCCTGTTTGATTTGCGCTTCCAAAGCCTTTTGGGCTGCGATCTCATCATTTAATTTTTTCATATTCGCATCGTTCGCAACGACAGCCAGCCCTTTAGCCAGCAAAAAATTGTTTGCAAAGCCTGCTTTTACGTCGATGATCTGACGCTGTTTTCCGATATCGGGCACATCTTTTAACAATATTACTTTCATCGTTTTGTTTTCCTCTCTATACGATCAATGATTCTTTTTTAAAAAAGCTTGCCATATATTATATCATAGATTTCGCTTTAATATCTATTTATTCTTGTCGTCAAAAGTTAATTATTTTCATTATTAAAGTGCTCATATACTTTTTGAGCCCCCGCTTTGCTCATGCCCTGCACCTCGCACAGCTGCTCCACGGTGGCGTTTTTTATTTTATTGACCGAACCGAAATGCTTCAGCAGCGCAACGCTCCGTTTTTTGCCGATCCCTTCGATATCTTCAAGTCCGATCCTCAGCATGGTTTTGGAACGGACGCTCTTGTGGTAGCCGATGGCGGCGCGGTGCACTTCTTCGCTGATCTCATTGAGCAGTTTGGCAGCGTAGCGTATATCCTTGATCCCGATCTCGGTGCCGTCATCAAGCATAAGAGCGCGAAGAGTATGCTTGCTGTCCTTCACCAATCCCGCAATAAGTATGGGATATCCGAAGCTGTCGATAACGGAGCGTACCGCATGGATATGCGCCAGTCCGCCGTCCACCAGAATCAATTCGGGCAGCGGCAGAAACTTGGGATTCGTCGTTTGATTTTCGATCTCGTCCTTAGCGCGATTTAAGCGCCTTGTGACCACCTCGCCCATAGAGGCGTAATCATCCTGACCGTCCACCGTTTTGATTTTAAATCGACGCAGGGCTGAGGATATCTTTTTTCCGTTTTCAAAAACCACCATGACGCCGACGTTGTCGGTGCCGGCAAGGTTGGATATGTCATAGGATTCGATCCGGTAAATGTCAAAAGGGGCGCTCAGAAGTCCGGTCAACTCCTTGGAAGCGTTATTCGCAAAGATTTTCAGCTGTTCTTCCCTTGTTTTTTTGGTTTGAACATTCATCTCTGCGTTTTTTTGAGCCAGCTCCAGCAACCGTTTTTTGTCTCCCTTTTGCGGGACGATGATTTCGGTTTTTGCCCCGCGCAGCCCGCGCAGAAATTCCTCGACCAGCTCCTTGTCTGCAGGATATTGCTGAACGATGATCTCTGCGGGTATGTACGCTCCCGAAGAATAATATTGCTGTATAAACGATGAAAGCACTTCTTCGTTGGCTTCCGTCATTGACTGCTTCATATATTTGGTTTCGGTCGATACAATCTTGCCTTCGCGGACAATAAATATTTGGATACACGCATTCGTTTCGTCCGGTGCCAGTGCGATGATATCGCGCTCATCCAAAGAGGCTTTGTTGATTTTTTGGCGAACCGAAAGATTCTGCACGGCCATGATCATTTCTTTTAAGGATGCCGCCGTTTCAAAATTCAGCTGTTCCGCTTGTTTTTGCATTTCGGCCGTTAATCGCTCTAAAAGAATTTCGGGCTTTCTGGAAAGGATATTCTCAATGTCCTCGATATAAGACGCATAGAGCTCGGGATCGATGTCTCCCCGGCAGACGCCGGCGCATTTTCCGATATGATAATTCAAACAGACTTTCCCGGTCTGTTGTTTGTAGGCCGTTTTTTTGTTGCAGAGCTTGAGCGGATAGAAAATTTTGACGGCTTCCATGGTTTTTCTGGCTGCGTAGGCATTTACATAGGGTCCGAAATACTTGCTTTTATCAAAATCTCTTTTTCTAGTCAGTTCCAGCTTTGGATATTCCTCCGAAACCGTCAGCTTTAAATAGGGATAACTTTTGTCATCCTTCATCAAGATGTTGTAGCGGGGACGGTACTGTTTGATCAGGTTGCATTCCAGCATCAGGGCTTCCACTTCGCTGTCGGTGATGATGTATTGCAAATCCTCGATATTTTCCACCATTTTGCGCACTTTGATTTCGTGCTTGCTTTGAGACTGAAAATATTGGCGCACCCGGTTTTTGAGTATTTTGGCTTTGCACACATAAATAACATCGCCGGCTGCATTGCGCATGATATACACGCCGGGCTGTTCGGGTAAGTTATCGATTTTTATTCTTAAGGTTTCGTTCATGGCTGTAATCCTTGAAATTTGATACTATACGCCCACAGATATTCGAACTTTGGCATGTATGGGCGTTTTGCTGCATATGTATTATTATACTACAGAATGAATTTCAAGAGAAATCTCTGAGGGGTGCTTTTATGAAACTTATATTATATAACGGTCAAAAAAACATTTCGGGTCAGTTGATCAAAAAATACCGCAAACAGAAAAAGATGACGCAGCTGCAGCTAGCGAAAGCCGTGAGCGCCAAAGGAGTCTACATGGACCGCATCACAGTTACCAAAATTGAGACGGGCGGACGGGTATGCTTTGATTTTGAGCTGATGGCCATGGCAGAAGTTTTCGGCGTAGACGCAAGCGCGCTGATGAAATGGGAAGAAAGCTGATCAATTGGATTTATACATAAC
>DAITPG010000036.1:0-13506 GCA_036833715.1 Eubacteriaceae bacterium
AATTTTTAAATTTTACTTAACGGGAGGATACAAATGTCAAAGATCCAGGAAGTAAAAGCTGCCGTAGAAAACGGCAAAACAAAACTGATCGCAGGCTTAGTGCAGGAAGCATTGGATGAAGGCGCCGCAGCAAGCGACATCTTACAAACCATGGTAGATGCCATGAGCGTCGTAGGCGACAAATTTTCTTCTGGAGAAATTTTTGTTCCTGAAATGCTGATCTCAGCACGTGCTATGCAAAAAGGCGTGGAAGTATTAAAACCGATCCTCGCGGGAGACAACAGTTTATCCCTTGGGAAATGCATCATCGGAACAGTATCCGGAGATTTGCATGACATTGGTAAAAATCTTGTTACCCTTATGATCGAATCCGCAGGATTTGAAATGATCGATCTCGGTGTTGACGCTTCCAAGGAAAAATTCCTTGAAGCTATCAAAGCTAACCTCGATGTTAAAGTGATCGCTTGTTCCGCCCTTTTAACTACTACGATGGGCGCAATGAAAGAAACCGTTGCAGCCATCAAAGGCAGCGGACTTACAGGCTTTAAAGTGATCGTGGGCGGAGCTCCCATCACTCAGGGTTTCGCAGATGAGATCGGTGCGGACGGTTATGCGATCGATGCAGGCGCAGCGGCTATTTTGGCAAAAAAAATGGTCGGCTGATATCGACTTTCCTTTTTCAAAACACTTAGTGTGAACGGAACAAATAAATTCTATAAAGGAGAATAATATGTCGCATCCTAAATTTGATGAAAAGGAATTAAAAGTAGTAAGCGAAATGCCCGGATTTTTCCCGGGAATGGCCGCTACTCCCTTGTATGATTTTCCGGTAACAAGAAAAGAAGCTTACATATCAATGATGAAAAAGGACCCGATTTGGCAGATTACTACGATTGAATCAGGTATTTTTACGCCTCAAATTATTGCCGACAACATTGCGCGCGGATTTTCTTTTGAAGCGCAGGTGCTTGCGCGTGAAAATTTCGGCGGTAAAGATATGTTCGGGGTTGAATGGGTTTATGTCGATGTTGCGGGCGGTTCCATGGTTAAGCCAGGATCTCCTTTACTCGAGAATGCCAATGAATGGTATGACAAACTCGTATGGCCGGATGTTGACAGTTGGGATTGGGAAACATCAGGAAAATTGAACCGAGAATTTTTTGATCGAAGCGTTTATCTGGCACCGACGATTCTAAATGGATTTTATGAACGACTTATCTCTTTCATGGATTTTGACGGCGCTATTTTAGCGATGATCGATGAAGATCAAAAAGAAGCGGTTAAAGATTTATTTGATAAGTTGGCTGATCTTTATATCAAGATCATTGATAAATTTATTGAATACTATCAAATTGACGGAATCAGTTTTCATGACGACTGGGGTTCACAGAGAGCGCCGTTCTTCTCCCCCGCAACGGGATTGGAAATGGTTGTTCCGGCCATGAAGAAATTAACAGATCATATTCACGCAAAGGGTCTGTTTGCGGATCTTCACAGCTGCGGACATCTTGAACTGCAAGTTCCGAATTTTATTGCCGCGGGTTGGGATTCTTGGAGTCCGATGCCGATGAACAATATTGAGATGCTATATGAAAAATACGGCGATAAGATCGTATTGGGAGCTATTCCGGAACCGTTTGATCCAACGACTGCGTCGGAAGAAGAACAAAGAGCAGCTGCGGCTAGGTTTGTAGATCAATATTGTCAAAAAGACAAACCCACAACAATCAGTTTTTATGGCTCGCAAGCGTTGACTCCGGCATTCAGAGAAGAACTTTACAAGCTTTCAAGAATCAAATTCAGCGAGCAGGCTCAATTAGCATAATTTTAAGCGATAGAATTAGACAGAAAAATCAAAAAAAGACTTGGCTGAAAAAACATACGGCGAAATATTCTGTAAAGAATTTTCGAACTTGTTGGGAATGGGAACAGGAAGTTGTTTATCGACAACCTCCTGTTTTATTGTAATGAATAATTAGTGTTAAAATACCGTTTACCGATAACCTTCATTTGGTGATATCCTCACTGATAATGGTGAATGACATTAAAGCAGCTCCGATTTTTCTACATATAATGATTAGATTTCTAATCCATCAAGTTGCAAATTTTTTGGACTTTATCTCTTTTATGAATAATTACAAAAAAATCTGGTATTATCATCAACTCATAATTCACATTCATAAGTTTTGTTTCGATATTTCGTTTGATCAAATACTATAAGTATGAAAAAACGAGAGGTGAAACTCCCGTTTAAATACTCCCCTATTTCGTTTACGATCTCCCCTATTTCGTTTAAGGCGACAAACAGATACGTTTTCTCCCATAACAATCAAACTTCTTTACTTCTTCTCTTTTGCGCGCTTGTCATTGATTTTTTGCATATCCGCGGCAGTGATGAGGGTGATTTGGTTGTCTTTCGCATAATCGATGCAGCCCTGAAGCGCGATTTTCAGGAAAACACGCGGTACTTTTGTAAGCATGGCACATGCTTCATCTTCAAATTTAATTTGAGGGTCCATACGGTTTGCAGCATAAATAATGGATGAAACGTCCGATTCTTTTCCGGATGGGATTTTTTGCGCAACCGGCCTTTTGAAGCGGGAATACCAAAAATGCGTTGAATCTCGATAGCCGTAATCTACCGGTACTTTTGGAAAAGCTTTAGCATTAACGCCGTTGATAATGGCCTGATAATACTTTTCCTTTATAAGGATTTTATCGATTTTCAAGATAAAATGACAACCGTACTTGCTGGTGATTCCATTAAAATTATGATAGGGCGGATCATATCCCTCCAGCATCCCTTCTTTATCGCCCGCGGCATAATCCAAAGTGTCGTCCCAAGAGCACTCAAATACTTGAAATGCTTCTTTTACTACTTTGGGTCTGTCGCTCTCGCCGCAAAGTCCGTTTTCAAGCGTAAACAAACAATCTTTCATTTTTTCGGCAGATGTTTCTCCGGGAAAACCAAGCCGCACCGCTTCCTTAAAATATTTTTTATCATCGGGTATGAAGTTTAAGCTGCATTTTTTTGTGCGTAAAATATTTTGAGCCGTATTGGAGCTGTTGCGGCATTCGAGCAGCATCGAATAGTATTCTTTTCCTGCGATGTAATAAGGGAAACAAAGTGAATAGGAACCGAGATTCATCTCTCCGCTTTCGCTGACTGTACCGATCAAGATGGTAGGCATAGGAAAAAAGGCGGATGTTTGATAGAAGTTGTCTACGATGCGAAGATCCTTAAATTCAGACATTGGACTGCCCCCTTTCATTAAGAATAAATTAATTATAAAGCGATGACTGATGTCATGCAATAAGCAATGATGATCAGGCGAAAAAATCCAAAGCCGAAAATAGAAAACAATTAAATCGATTTGCTTTATTATTGTATTTTGGTTTGTATAAATTTTATAATGGCCTCAATCGTGATATTCTGCTGCTCCTCTGTGCTTATGTAAGCCGGCGGATCGCCTTTTTGCAAGCCGTAATTGCCGAATTGCGCATGGTTTCCGCCTTCAATGATCACGATATTTTCGGTATAATCGATATGTTCTTCCAGTTCTGCGTTTAAGGTTCCGTAAACGGTAAGCGCGTTTGCAGGATCTACATCCCCATAGATATATGCGCCAAGCAAAATCAAACCGATTACTTTGCCGCTGTGCTTTGCGGCATAGCTGCTTGCCATTGCGCCGCCCATGGAGTGCCCGACGATAAACCAATGCTTGATCGAAGGCAGTTCATCAAACACCGCATCAGCCGCATTTGGATTAAAAATCGCCATATGAAACGGCATTTTCACCAATATACAGGTAATGCCCTTTTGACGCAGCTTATCCAATATCGGAATGTAGGCCGCAGCTTCTACTTTGGCGCCCGGATAAAAAATCAATGCTGTATCGCTTGGTGTATCCGGCGTTAAGATCGTAAGGTTATCTCGAATCGTTATGCTGCCGGAAGCTTGTTGCGCCACGGCAATCGCCATTTCATCCGCCCGGTAGTAATCCGAAACATAGATAAAAAACGCGCTTACAGACACAAGAACAAACAGCATAAACCAGAAAAATATTTTTTGTGAGCGCTTCTTCATATACGGTTTCTCTTTTCAATGCACCCAATCTTGCTTTTAGTCATTATATCAATCCATTAGTATTAAATTTGTAAATATTTAAAATCATCCTTATGGTTAATTTTTTAATAAAGAAAAATGATTTTTATAAAGCTGAAACATAAAGGCGGCCAAAAGAACAATGCTCCCTGCAAGTGCTGTAATTTGTAGAGCGCTTTGCCCCGCAAACATGGACTGCGATTTCAAAGAAAGATAAATGCCGAAATAAGCCCATGCAATAGGCAGCGTAAATGCGGCGTTTTTTATTTTTGAAAGCACCAGAATCACCAGAACAACGGCAACCGCAAGGGTAATGACAGCCCAGGTATTTTCGGCTATGCCAAAACCATTCCAATTAAGCTTTACCAAAGCCGCCGCAATATTTACAACCGTTGCAATAAAAAGCCAGCCGGTATAGATACCGAATGTAAGCGGCAGAAGCCATCGCTTCCCCTGCTGAAGTTGTAGGAGCTTGAGGCAGATCAACGACAGCGTGATCACAAATCCAAAGATAAACAGTACGGATAATTCGATTTGGAGATAAGAGAACGCGATAATCCAAGCCATATTCAAAAGGCAGGATATCCTGAAAAGAGAAGTGATTTGCGCCGCTGCTTTTTGATAATAAGCATCGTCCTTTTTTATGATCATCGCAATTATCGAAATAATCAGCAATGAATAAATCACGCTCCAAATGCTGAAAGTTGCCGGTCCCGGCGTGATCAGCGTGCTGTATCTGTCCGATATTTCTTTTTGTGATAAGCCGTTGATGAATCCAAACGCACCCAATGCGTTGATTGCCAAAGTGGCTATCAAATAAATTCCATTGATCCATGCTTTTCTTGTTGTGCTCATATAACTCCTCCTGATCTTTTCCCTTATTTTATCATAAGAATAGTATTCAGTAAAGTTAATTTTAAATGATTCTAATTTAAAATTTCTATCCTAGTCAGTATGTATTAATGCGTCAATAATCGGCTCCTTTGATTATACATATTTAAAAATTTTATATATTGCCAAGAGTAATTCTTTCAAAAAGAGAGCAAAAAAACAGCCGTCGGTTCACCGACAGCTGTTTTGGAAATTTGAACGGATCAATTATTCGGTTACGGTTTCAAAACCGGCTGCAAGCCAGCCGTTGTTCATGCCGCCGGACATATTATACGCGTCATATCCGAGCAGTCTGAGGATCGCAACGGTCTGAGATGCCGTTTGGCCGGTATAGCAGTAAACTACGATCTTTTGATCTTTCGGAAGGTCGCCGAATTTTTCCTGCATGCCTTTTCCGTAAGGTATATTTTTAGCTCCTTTGACATGGCCTTTCGCATAATCGGCAGCCTGTCTGACGGAGAGGATGTAATATTCGCCATTGTTGGCGTCGATAGCCGCTTTAACGGTTTTGGGCGCTACGTTGAGGTTGGCATAGTCGGTTCCCGCAGCAGCTGCGATGGCATCGCAATATTTGGTTACCGCTGCCTGTATATCGGAATCGACTTTGAATTCTTTGGTCGGTACCGGAACAGCTACGGTATCGATGCTGGTCATATAGTTTTCGGCTTTGGAAATGCCGTTGTTGAAGCCCGACTGTACGTTGGTTGCATCTATGCCGGCAACGTTAAGCATAGCGGTAGTCTGTGAAGCGGTCTGACCCGTGTAGCAGTACACATAAACCGGTGCGTCATTGGGTATGTATTTAAGTTTTTCGGCAATCGCTTTGCCGAAAGGAACATTGATGGCGCCTTTGACATGGCCCTGCGCGTACGCGTCAGCCTGACGGATATCAAGGATCACCATGCTGTCTCCGGCTTGAACTTTTTTCAAAAAGTCTGCAGCGGCAATAACATTTTTGTCTTCCGGGAATTCAGCGAAATAAGCGGTTGCTTTTTCTGCTACAACGTCTGCTTTTTTGCATCCCGCAAAGCCGAATGCCATGATGGCTGCGCAAAGCAGTAATGCGATGATTTTCTTTGTTTTCATTTTTTCTCCTCCTAAGAATGGTTGGGTTTATTAAAAGATATTATGATGCGTCTTGCTGTCCGGGTGAAACGGTCGTATTATCGGAAGGTTTTTCAACCGGATTGGCCGAATCAGTGAGCCATTCGGCATAAGCGCCGTCATACACCTTCAAATTTCGATAGCCGGCGTCATAAAGCCTCACAAACACAGCGGCTGCCCGCATGGAAGTTTGGCAATACAGGATGATTTCATTTTCGGGACGTATGCCCGCCTGTAAATAATCGATCTTTGTCGTTTGCGTATTTTTGAAAGTGCCGTCGGCATAAAAATTGGTTTTGTAATCGATCATAATTGAGGACGGGATCTTGCCGGTCTGAGCGAATTCGTCCTGCGTGCGCACATCAAGCAGAATTACATTGGCATCTGGATCGTTTACCTGCGAGAGCACATCTTGCTTGCCCGCAAACCATTGGCTGTCATAGACGGCGTCAAAGATTTTCGGCGTTACCGTCGGAAGGTCTTTTGTCGTCGCTGCGCCGGCGCTCTGGATCGCTTTGATCCCTCCGTCGACGATCTTAACGTTGGTATGTCCGTACATAAACAGCGTCCATACCAAACGGGATGCCGTCATATTGTCTGAATCGTAAACAACGATGGTAGTATCATTGCTGATTCCTTTGCTTCCCAAAAGTTCCTCAATGGCTTTTTCGGAAGCAAGCATGTTGTCTACGGGCACGTTAACCACAATATCGGATTTTAAGATATTGACCGCCCCGGGCACATGTCTTGCCGCATAATCGTTTGCGCTCTGCATATCGACGATGGCGATGCCATCTTTGCCGGTATAATCCTTCAACTCATCGGCGCTTATGATAAGCGTATCCGCCTGCGCGTATTTCGAAGAATTACAGCCGCCGATCATCGCGGCAGTAAGCAGCAGCGCTAAACAGATTGATATTTTTTTATCAATCTTTCTCACACTGAACCTCCTTTTGTCATTAAACACAGAACTTTGCAGATTTTTGCCAGTTCAGTATTGAATAGGGTTATAGTAAACACGTCCCAAGCAGAGATAACGCCTCATGATATCTCTGCGTTTATGAATTTATTATACATTCAAAATATCAATTTTGTAAGCGGGCTGGTCATAATGTTTTTTTATAGACCATCGTCCTTTATGATATCAGGCGGTTTTCTTTCAATTCTATTTTTATCTATGTTAAAATAGACAAAAAACAAGCAAATGAGCGTACTATGGAAAATAAAAAAAACCGCGCCTTTTTGATGCTGACCATCTGCTTTCTATTTGTTTTTCTTATAGTCAATCTTTTATTTCTTGCGCGGTATCCTTTTGTCCATTCGGATGAATCGTGGCTTGCGGGGCTTACGCGCAATATCATGCAGCAGAATTCGTTTGCCGCAACCGAAACTTTTTTTAATTTAAAGCTTCGGTATCCCCATGCGATCAAACAGTTTTTTCATCTTTTGCAAATGCCGCTGATCAATATATTCGGTTATGGCATTTTTTCCGTACGGCTTTTATCCCTGCTTGCGGGCTGCGGCGCGCTGTTTGTCTTTTATCAGGCTTCGGAGAAGTTTTTCCGAGACCGCCTGAAGGCTGTTATTTCGATGAGTGTTTTGGCCTGCGATATTGTGTTTATTTATACCGCACATTTTGCCAGACAGGAAATTTTCATCTGCGGGTTTATGCTTTTGTGCCTCTTTTTATTTTTAAAGCAACCGCAGCGGATGAGCGGAAAAGGCATTACTCTTTTGGCTGTTTTTACGGGGATTTCTATCGGATTTCATCCCAACAGCTTTATGCTGGGCTGCATGTGCGCCGCAGTATTGGCTGCGCGCTGCTTTATATACAAAACCGTCAAGCTGAAGCAGTTGTTTGCCTATATCGGCATAACGGCAGCTTTCGCGCTGGTTTTTGTGATTTGGAGCTGTCGGCTCGATGCGGATTTCATTACCCATTACCTGGCCTACGGCAGCGAGGAATTTGACATCCTTGCGCCCGTTTCCAGTAAGTTTGGCAATATCAGCAACTATTTTTTAAAGCTCTATTACGGAGTAAGCGGCACTTATTATATCCCGGATATGCGCCTGCAGCTTTTGATTTTTCCCGCTGCGATTATAGCATCTTTGGCAGACGCATTAAGGATCAGAAAAAATGATCCGGAAAACAGTCAGAATCTGCTTACCCTGAACGTTTCAGTTTTTTCAATTTTGCTCGGTATCGTATTGATCGGGCGCTTCAGCCAGTTGAGCATTGTTTTTGTATTTCCCATGTGCTGGATGCTGGTTTTATATTCCCTTTTCAAATATGTTAAAAAATACGCGCCGCTCGCGCTGACGGTGCTTTTGGCCGCGGTGATCGTTTTATCACTTGCCGATATCCGCCCATGGCTGGCACGCGATTCTTATGAAAGCTATTTGGGCAAGATTTCTGAGTTGGTGCCGAAAAAAAGCGTAACCATAGGCAATTTAAACAGCGAGTTTTATTTTGATAACGGCAGATTGCTCGATTACAGAAATTTAAGCTATATGAAAACAAACGGAATAACGGTCGAAGAATATGTTGAAAAATACAAAGTGGAATATATCATTCTTACGGATGAATTGAACTATATCTATTCACAGCGTCCCAAATGGAATATATTATACGGCAATCTTTATTGGCTTGAAGAATTCCAAGCGTTTGTTGAGACCGACTGCGATTATGTGGGCAGTTTTGATAGTGATATTTACAACATGCGCATCTCCGAACTGGTCAACGGCGGGCAGGTTTATGCCGCCAGGGTTTACAAGGTGAGATGATCAGGAGCGAAGCGCATCCTGCAGCGTTTCTCTTGTTTCGGTTGAATTTGTAAGCACCATTCTGATACCGAGATTCTTGCTGTCCAATACAATGGTTTTTTGCGCCAAAAACAAAGCCTCGTCGATATCGTGCGTTACAAAAAGCACGGTGTTTTTGTTTTTATCCCAAAGAGAAAGCACCAATTCCTGAGCGTTGCGGCGGTTGATCGCATCGAGGCTGGAAAAAGGCTCATCCATCAAAAAAACGGATGAGCGCAGCGCGAGAGCCCTTGCAAGAGCGCCCCGCTGCTTCATCCCGCCCGAAAGGCGTGCGGGATAATAATCGCGGAAATCCCAAAGGCCCGTATCGCGCAGGCACTGCTCGATTGATGGAGCGCCGGTTTGAAGATCGAATTGCGGATCGGTCTTTTTGAGCGCGTAGATCATATTTTGCCGCACCGTCATCCACGGGAACAGCTGATCGTATTCCTGAAAGATCATCATGATCTCCTTTGACGGCGCGCTTCTTTGGACCCCATTTAATATCACCTTTCCGCTGTCAGGCTGTTCAAAACCGCCGATAATGCGCAAAAGCGTGGATTTTCCGCAGCCCGACTGACCGATGACCGCAATAAATTCGCCTTCCTGCACCGTAAAAGATACACCGCTGAGTACGATTTTTCTCTCCCCTTCCGCAGGGAAAGATTTATGGATATTCTTTATCTCAAGCATGGTAGTCTCCGCCTAATGAATTTTTTTGTCTGCGCCCCATTTTTGGGTTGTATTCTTTTCAACCGCGGCAAACAGCAAGTCTTCGACAATCATCCCGATGGCGACGACCACAAGGATGCCGGCATACAGACCGGGCGTATTCATAAAGGTTCGTTCCTTAAAAATATACCAGCCGATACCGCCCGTATTGCCGACGGCGCCGAACACCATTTCCAGGCCGATGAATGCCCGCCACGCTCTTGCCCAGGCGATCTTGACACCGGAGAGGATATAGCCGAAAGAGGCTGGGAAAAGAATCTGCAGGGTGACAGCATAGGAGCGCATCGAAAGATTGCGCCCGATATCGGTGTAAATGCGGGGCACCGATCGAAGCCCCGTCCGCATATTCAGCAGGATGGGCCAAAGCGCGGAATGGATGACAACGGCGATGACCGAGCCCGTATTGATGCCGAACCAAAGAATGATGAGCGGCATGACCGCAAGCCCCGGCAGCGGGTGCGCGATGGACAGCAGGGTATCAATAAAGCTGTCCGCGGCGGCAAAGCGCATGGAAAGCAGGGATAAAACGGCAGCGAGGAGCGCGGACAAGGCCATACCCGCCGCGATGATGCCTAAGGAATACAATGTTTGCAGCCACAAATTTCCGTAAAGAAGGGCTGCTGCGAGCTCCGCTGCGACCGATTCGATATCGGGCAATATCAGCGGAGAAATTTTGCCTGATTTGGCAGCGGCCTCCCATGCGATCAAAAGGAGCATAATCCAAAGCGAGCGCTGTAAAAATCTGCTTTTTTTTAGCGTTTTCATTGCAGGCCCGCATTGATGGGATACACTATTTGATCCCTGTTTATTTTTGATTTAAGATAGCCGGTTTGCAGCATTGCATCGGAGAAAGCTTCAATACCCGTAAGGCGGGTGGAATAAATGCTTTCTCCATCCGTGCGCATTTGAGCGAGAAGCGAATCCTTCTGCAGATCATAGACCGGAGCCAGCTGCTCCGCAGCGGCGTTAAGGTCTTGATTCATTGAATCGATGGATTCCTTTAACACCTCGATGAAGAGTTGATATGAATGAGATTTTGTATTGTAGCAGCTTTCCGACGCGACACCGACAATGAAGGTGAACGGCTCTCCCAAAATCTCCCTGCCCGTTGCGATCACGCGCATTCCGTGATCGAGTTCCGTTTGGATGTAAGGAGGCGTGGCGATATGCGCGGCCACTTCGGTTTGCGCAACCAGCGCGTTGAGCGCGTCCGGATGGGACATGCTTACGATGCGGTTGGCAAAATAGTCAGCGTTGCTAAGCTGCTGAAGACTTGCCAGCGAAAGCAGCACGGCCTGTGTGCAGGAGGGTGTGAGCACGGCGATGCGGTCTTCCGGCTTGAAATCGCTCAGAGAAAAAACATAGTCCCTGTCCGTGACGATGGCGACTTCATTGGAGGAAAGGCCGGTAAAGATCTTCCATTCCATTCCCTTGTCAATGCCCAGCAGCGCGGGAGCGGGACCCATAAAACCGATGTCTATTGCGCCTGAAATCATTCCGTCGCTGATCTCGGTGGGATTGTTTACCTGAATCCAGTGAATGGTGAGGTTGTACTTATCGGCGATTTGGTTGAGTTTGATATATTCGAGCGGAGCGTAGGCGATGCCGTACTGGATCGCGACATTCAGCGTTTGATCATCGGATTCTTTTTTGCACCCCGTAACGCTTGCCGTCAAAAGCAAAATGAGCGCGATGGAAACAGCTTTTTTCATTGGATCTCCTTTAACGTTTGCGGGCGGAGCAGCATGTCCGTTCCGTCTGCCGATAGCACCTGCATATGCCCATAAAATTCGTCGATGACAGTTTCAATGGAAATCCCGTCCGACACTAGCACGGCATGTCCGAAACGGGCCGTTGCGTTGTGTATCGCAGGAACGGTTTCACCCGCGCAAAAATTATATCCGGCATCGGCGACGGCGGACAGTGCGAATAATTCGCTCAGCGGAGTAACGGAAGCGATGGTTCCGCTTTTGCAAAACATCAGCTGAACCGATACCTGTTTGGCATTGATTTTATCTATAACTTGAGACGGCTGAACCGGAACCGCTTCGCCGAGAGAGGTTTTGATAACGGCATCCAGAATATCAAAGCCCGTTAAATACGGAATAAACACATCCTCAAAGGCGCCGCCGATGCGGCAGGCAAGTTCATTGACCTTGATGCCGTCCGTGCCTATGAACATTTGGATGTACAGCGGACCCTCACCGATCCCGAAAGCGGCCGTTACCTCTTTCGCAATGGCTTCGATTTCGGGTAAATGCCGCTGATGCTTGGAAGGAAAGCGGTGTTCATTGCAGATGCCGATGTGTTTGGTATCCGCGTAATGCTTACGATCGGTCACCGTCAATACCGTCAACGCGCCTTGAGTAACCCAGCCGGAAACGGTGATCTCGTCGGAGGGGTAATATTCCTCCACAAGCGCTTCTTTTTCTGCCGAAAAAGACAGCGTTTCATCCAGATGCGCTAACACTTCCTGCGCCGTATCCAGTTTAAAGATGCCCCGCTGCCCCTGAGAATCCAGCGGCTTGATGACATACGGCGCATTTAAGCCATCCAGGGCTTGAGAAGTGGAAGCTTTACCAATGAGGCGGTATGCCGCGGTGGGGATCGCAAAGCGGCGCAGCCTTTCCTTCATCGCTTTTTTGTTGGTGGCCAGATAGGCTGTTTCGGTCGAAACGGGACAAGGCAAGTTGAGCCTTTCGCAGGCGGCGGCCATCGTATAAACGGGCTGGTCGGTGCCGAGCGTTATAATGCCGTCCACGCGGTGTTCTTTTGCTGCATGTTCGCAGGCCTGTCTGTCAAACGTACTGATGCGCAAATGCAGATCGGCGATATCCGCAGCCGGAGGGTCGCAGAGATAATCGGCCAGGATCGTCTGGAAGCCGAGGGCTTCGGCTTTTTTAAACGCGTTGAGTTGGCACAAAGAGCCGCCTAAAATCATCAGCCGCTTGTTTTTTACGCCGGGCAGAGTAACGCTTTCAACAACATACTGCGGATTTCCCTTTTTTGGTTTCAGCAAGGAACCCGCTTTGGTGTAATATACAAACAGATTGAAACCCAGCCGCATCAATTTGCCGAAGGTATAGCCCGACTTGCCGTAGGCGCGGTCCGGATGGTCATATTCGACCATGGCGGCTTTGATGGGACGGCGGAAGGCTGAAGCCGAAAGATACACAAAGGCCTGCGTTTCACTCCGCAGCACTGCCGCGGTTGGGGCGTTGAAAATACGGAATGAGCTGACCGTAAGGTGTTTGGGCTTATTTGCGAAAAGACGGAATAAACCGTCGCGCAGCGCGCTTCCGGCACGCCGAAGCGCTTTGAGATGCTTTTCTTTGGGCACGGCGTAGACGACATCAAGCTGTTCGGAACTTATTTTTTCATATAGGATTTTTAAAACTTCGGGAGGGTGCTGAAGGTCATCGTCCATTGTTGCCACATAACGGCAGTTGCGGGCATGGCGCAGTCCGCAGAGTACCGCGTTCTGCTGCCCGTAATTGCCATCAAGGCAAATCGCTGTGACGCGGCTGCTTGTTTGCGCAAGATCGCGGATGACAGACGGACTGCCGTCTTTGCTGCCGTCATCTACGAGGATAATGCGGCAGCTGAAATCAGGGTCGAAGCATTGTCCGATGCGCCGAACCAGCAGCTCCACAGAGGAGGCCGAATTATATACGGGTATCACGATACCCAAGCTGTATTGCATGTTGGTCGCAGTTCTCCTTGCCGATTGATATGACCGATTACCGGCGCAAAACAGTCTTTTGTTTTCTTCTGTCAAATGTGATATAATAAGGGCAGGTATTCGAAAAGAGGTTTACCATGATTGAATTGAACTGCCTGAACGATTATTGTCCGATCCCTTTGATGAAGCT
>DAITPG010000037.1:0-13476 GCA_036833715.1 Eubacteriaceae bacterium
CGGAAAGCAAAATCGCATCCGGGTTGGGTATTTATGGACTCAGTAATATCGTTGCGCAGGCGTTCGGCCCTTCGCTGGGCGTGTTTGTAAGGGGAATCGGTGAAAATTACGGCGGCGAAGCGGGCGGTTTTATGGCAATTTTTTTGACTTCTTCCTTTTTTGCGGCTTTATCGGTGATTCCCTGTTTTATGCTTCCCGATAAAAAGGTCGATAAAAAAGATATCGCATCGTTGGGTGCGTGGTATAAAAATATTGTGGCCAAAGAAGCTGTTTTGCCTTCCACGGTCTGCATGCTGCTCAGCATGTCCATGATTTTGTTCGGCACTTATCTGATCCCCTACGGCGCATGGAAAAATATCAGCAATGTAAGCATTTATTTTACGGTCAGCGCATTGGTTATGATCTTCACCAGACCGCTCGCCGGAAAGCTCACGGATAAATACGGTCCGCAAAAAATCTTTTACCCATCCATACTGTTATATATCTGCGCTTTTATCTTTATTTCAAGCGCGACGGATGTGACCATGATCATTATCGGCGCAGCCTGCTCCTCCTTGGGGCTGGGCGCTGCGATGCCTGCCGTACAGGTAATGGCGATGCAGTCTGTACCGCCTCTCAGACGGGGCGTTGCAAGCAATACCAACTTTTTAGGAATGGATTTCGGCGCTTTCATGGGACCTACTTTATCCGGATTTATCCTTGCAAAATATGACTACGTCGTTATGTTCAGACTGGCTATCATACCTATCATCTTATCAATGGTAGTCTTTACGATCGGCTGGAAGCCTTATGTAAGACAGCGAGAATATTTAAGCCGAATGGCGGCGGATCCCAATACCAGATTTTTAGAGCACTCAAAAGGGACGGATTCAACAATCAATAAATATTCGATATAACAGAGATCGATGTTGAAGCTTTAGAGTATATAAAAATTTATCATGAACAATAAAGAAAGAATATCCCGAATCCCGTGCAGTTTTGAACTGCGCGGGACTTTGATAATCTTGAGTATCCGCGTATACGCTATTTGGACAGATCTGAAATTCAAACAATTCTAATATTCTGTATCAATCCGTCGGCCTTGCGGATATTTGAAAATAGTGCTAAAATAATAAAAGCAAAACCTTGCATAAAAATCACAGATAAACATCGGCAGCAGCCGGAATAAAAAGACTTCATTTTATTACAAGTACTTTATTTATTTTGCGGCAATACTGTACATAATACAATCGGGAGGTTTAAACAATGGCGTTTAAAAATCGGTATTTGACCGATCTGATGGACAAGGCGAACAAACGAAACGCGGGAGAAGCGGAATTTCTTCAGGCAATGACCGAAGTATTCGAGAGCATAGAGCCTGTTCTGGAAGCAAGGACTGATCTTGTGCAGGAAGGGATCATGGAAAGAATGATCGAACCGGAGCGTCAGATCATCTTTCGCATCCCCTGGGTGGATGACAACGGCGTCGTTCGCGTAAACCGGGGTTTCCGCGTTCAGTTCAACTCAGCCATCGGCCCCTATAAAGGCGGGATGCGTTTTCATCCCACCGTCAATCTGGGCATCATCAAATTTTTGGGATTTGAACAGATCTTTAAAAACGCGCTTACCGGCCTTCCGATGGGCGGAGGCAAAGGGGGATCCGATTTTGATCCCAAAGGCAAAAGCGACGGAGAGATCATGCGCTTCTGCCAAAGCCTTATGACCGAACTCTACCGGCACATCGGGCCCAATTGCGACGTCCCGGCCGGGGACATAGGGGTCGGAGCGAAAGAAGTAGGCTATATGTTTGGGCAGTATAAAAGAATCATGAATGAGTATTCGGGTGTTCTCACGGGCAAGGCACCGATCTATGGCGGATCGCTGGGCAGAAAGGAAGCGACGGGCTACGGTCTATGATACTTTACCGAAGAAATGCTGAAAGCAAACGGAGACAGCCTTTCCGGAAAGACCGTGATCGTATCGGGATCGGGTAATGTCGCCATTTACGCTGCCGAAAAAGCAACTCAAATGGGCGCAAAGGTGGTTGCCATGTCCGATAGCGGCGGCTATATTTACGACAAAAACGGGATCGATATCGGCACCGTAAAATATTTGAAAGAAGCAAACCGTAAAAGGATTTCGGAATATCTCGTTATGCACGCAGAAGCTTCCTATCACGAAGATCCGCACGGGCTGTGGGATATCCCCTGCAATGTGGCGCTGCCCTGCGCCACCCAAAACGAGATCGATGAGCAGGACGCAAAAAATCTTCTCAAAAACGGCTGCAAAGCCGTAGCCGAAGGCGCCAACATGCCGTCCACGCCTTCAGCCATTGAAATCTACCTGCAAAACAATATTTTGTACGGCCCGGCTAAGGCCGCCAATGCCGGCGGCGTTGCGGTTTCTGGCCTTGAAATGAGCCAAAACTCCACCCGCCTTTCGTGGACGTTTGAACAGGTGGATATGCGGCTTCAGCTCATTATGAAAGACATCTTTCGCATTACCGATCAAGCCGCCCAAAATCACGGCATTCCGGGCAATTACATGGCAGGCGCCAACATCGCAGGATTTTTGAAAGTGGCCGAGGCAATGAAGGCGCAGGGATGCGTGTGATCAAATTTTTAGGTTTACAATAAATAAAAAGGTCTGCGGTAATAAATTCCGCAGACCCTTTTTCTTTATAAGCTATCCATTCTATTTTTTTGAGTACAATGAAATGCGAGGAACCCTAGCCATTTTTGAAATAGTTTCATACCCATGGATGCACCGCAGCATACTGTCAAAAGCTTGGCATACAATTCGGGCAGCATGACTTTTACTAATAGTAAGGCACGGTTATTTAGAAGCTGATATCAGTTAACTGTCAGCTTTTCGGCTTGACACTTCCGAGTTGGGCATCAAAAGCATCGATGCCGCTCCGATGAACATCAGCACCGAAACCGCAAGCCAGGTTTTCCCAAAACCGAGCAAGCCCAAAAAGCTGCCGGAAACCAACGGTCCGACCGCGCTCCCCGCACCTGAGATGATCATGATCACCGAATTTACCCTGCCCAGAAAATTTTTGGGCGTGCGCTGCGCGATATAGGTATTGGTATTGATGGTAATGAGGATCTCGCCGATCGTAAGAATAAAGATGGCGGCTAAAAACACCGATTTAAAGGCGTTGAAGCCAAACATTCCAAACGAGACGGCGTAAAGGATACCTCCGCCTGCCGCAACGAGTAAAGGCTTTATCCTGCGTGTCGCATAAGTCAAAAATGGTGTGAGCACGATGACGATGGCGGCATTGACGCTTACCAAAAAGCCATAAAAAGCGACTCCGTTCGGAAAAATAGCCGCTGTTTGCATAGGTAAAATAAAATACCATTGCGCATAGCAAAAATTATAGACGAGCAAGATTGCTCCGAATAGGAGAAGCAGATAATTTTTGCGAAAAAAACCGATAAGCGAGATATCCTTGCGGTCCATGCCCGCATTATCCGCGATTTTTTCCGCTCTGCGATCTTTGATAAAACCCAAAAGCAATGCTGTCGCGCTCAGCGCGCAAAGACCGTCCAGAAAAAACAGCAAGCTCAGATGATTTTCAAACAACAAACCGCCGAGCATCGGGCCTACGGCCAGACCCAAATTGAATCCTAAGTACATTAAAGAGTAGGCTCTTTTTAATTGATCATGCGGTACGATGATTGCAACATAGGTATTAAAACCGGGATGCGCCACCGCATGCAGATTGGAGGCGACAATGATCAACAGAACGGTGGTCGAACCGATCGGCAGCTGCGAGCAAAGCAGATACATCAAACTGCCGAGCGTATTGAAAATGATTATAATTTTTTTGCTGCCGAAACGGTCGACCAGTTTTCCGCCCAATAACAGAAAGGGCACCTGCGTCAAGGCGGCGACAGTCGAAAAAAGACCTGCCTGCGAAGCGCTGTAGCTGATTTTTTGAGTGAGGATCAACGTCAACAATGGCATGATAAAATGACCCATGCTGTTGATAACGCGTGATATGAATAGGATATACATTTCCTTGGGTAAATGAGCATAAACCGAAAACGGTTTTGAATACTTCAATTTATCACACCTTCTTTCATGGATTTTAAGTACCAAAAAAACAGCTAAAACAGTTTTTTAGTCTTAACTTTATCGGTTTTGCTGACTTTTTTAAATTGGGGGATTAACTTAATAAAGTACGATCTCAATGATTCCGATATAAAAGAAATAATATCATATATTTAATTAAGGCAAAAGGAAATTAATAATAAATTAATTAAGCTCCGTCCATTCAACCGGTTTCCAGATACCGTCTTCAAAATAATAAAGCCGGGTAAGCCCTGCGTGTTTTGCGTAAGTTAAACTTTGCGTATAATAGCTGTTAATCATATCGGTGCTGTGGGCATCCAGCCCAACCGTCAATTTGACACCGGCATCTTTTAATATATGCAAAAATTGCGGGGAAGGATAAATGACATCGTTATGATAACGGTATGCGCCGCCCCCGTTTATTTCGGTTACAAGATCAAGCTTTTTGATCTCCTTCGCCAGATTCTCCTGCAGTTTAATCAGCCATTTGTCATTTTCATTGAAAAAACGGTTTAACGGGTTGTTTTTTCTCATGATGTCGATATGTCCCAGCAGCTGCGGCTTAAGACCCGCGGCCATTTCTGTATAGGTTTCAAAATAATCGGTGATCATCGCCTGCACATTTCCTGCGTAACCGTCATTGAGGCATTCCATATATAGTTCAAGCGAGCCGTCGATCAGATAATCGTTGTTGCCTGGCGATAATACATGGATCGATCCGACCGTAAAATCGATGAGAGGCAGCAATTCTTCATACCGGGTAAAATGCGTCTTTTTTCCTTTATACCAATCCGCCTCAATGCCGGTTACTATCTGCATACGGCCGGCGTAAAACGATTTTAATCTATTGATATGCTCAGTATAGATTTGATATGTATGCGGATTCAGCGTCCAGTCCGGATAGGTTGCGCTGAAGATATGGTCAGTAAAAGCAAAATGAGTAAAGCCGGCTTCAAACGCGGTCTGCGCCATGGCTTCGGGCGTATCGGCAGCATCGGAATAGTTGGTATGGTTGTGGTAAGAAAATTTAAGCATGCAGTCTTTCTCCGATCAAATCGATGTTAATTATTTTTGAAACGGTCGTTGAGCTTGCTGTATCGCAGATGATTTTCCCAAACGCCGTTGACTTCCACAAATTGTTTGCTTTCGCATTCAAGCTCAAAGCCCAGCTGCTCAACGACATGGACGGAGCGCGTGTTTCGCGGCATAATATTGATCTCCATGCGGTGAAGATTGATTTCTTCAAAAATAAAACGGATGGTTTCTTTCAGCGCTTCATGCATATAGCCGCTTCCGTTGTAATTTTGATCAAGCTTATATCCGGCCATGCAGTTGGAGAAATTGCCGCCCATAATACCGAATATCGAAATTTTGCCGATCAGAAGCTGATCGGCTTTATGATAGATCCAAAAATCAATGCCGCTGAACGACCGTATCTGTGCTTTTTCGGCCGCTAGTAAGCGGAGATGGTAGTCCCGTGAATAATAATCGCTGCTTTTTTGCGCTTCCCAAGGCTTAAAAAATTCCCGGTTTCTGTAATGGAAGTCCATGATATCCTTCAGCATCCGCTTGGTGGAAGTTCTTAAAATAAGCCTTTCGGTCTCAAGTATCAAACTCATAATTTTTCCTTAGCCAATAAAAATGTCCTTGCGCATATGTCTTCAACCATCAGCAGCATGGCTGTTTCGGGCTCGCTTAATCCTGTTTTCAGCATAACATCAAGGTTCGATAAGGTAAGCAAGGCTTTTAACCCGTCTGCCTTACTGAATTTTTTAGAAGCGGCAATCAATTTTTTTACAACATAGGGATGGATGGCGTTTTCCTTGGAAATAGCCGCTTCGCTTTTTCCGTTCTCGTATCGGCTTTGAATAACACAAAGATTTCTCATTGTGCGCGCAATTGCAGCTATTATGATTTGGGGCGCGGTTTTATTATACAATATCTTATGGATCTGTTTATAACCCGCTGCTGCGTCTCCGTCAATCAATGCGTCCGTAAGTTTAAAGATGTCTTCGTTGATGTTGACCGAAAATACCTTTTTAACGGTTTCCAATGTTATTTGTTTTTTTGAAGGATCATATAAACATAATTTGTCTATCTCATTGGCAAAATATCCGATGTCGATCTCGCTGTCCTTTTGTCCGTAATCGGCTGAGTCCATCATATAGCGTACCGCATCGTCCGCGATAGCATAATTCCGTTTGGCAAACGTGCTTTTGATCCATTGAGCCAACGCGTCGTTTTTCAGTTTTGCAAATTCAACGGTTTTGCCGGTTTCATTGAATGTTTTATACAGTGAGGTTCGTTTATCGCATTCATTGGTATATACGATAAGCACGGTAGAAGGACAGGCGTTTTTTGCATACTGCACCAATTCCGCGCTCAGTGCCGAGTATTTGTGCACGTTTTTGTCTTTCACAATCACGATGCGTTTTTCGGCCATCACCGGCAGGGTATTGCAGGCAGCAATGATTTCGGAGGGCGCAGTTTTTTTTGCATCAAAATAATTTTCGTTCAGCTGAGCAAATTCCATGTTTCCCGCCTTTTTTTTGATCAGCTTTATGTAAGAATCTGCAATATAATCATCCTCAGCGATAAACAGATACAGCAAGGTCAGGATATTCATATTGAGTTCTTTATTGAGCAGATTGCTGTCCAATTAAACACCTCGATTTAAGCTTCATTCAGTCTGTTCACAGTGTAAATAAGTTTTCGTAAGAATCTCTCCGTTTTTGATGGTCATGGTAATACAACCGTACTGTTCAGTTGTGTAATAAGGGATCTGGCTTTCCTCAAGCATACTGATATATTTTTGCGAAGGAAGATGATAGCCGTTGGGTCCTACGCAAATAACGGCGTATTGCAAAGCGCATTCGTCGTATAGCTCTTTCAGACTTAGAAAATAAGAACCATGATGATGTGCTTTGATCACATCAATTCCCGTAAGATCATATTCTTCGCGTATAGTATCCAAAGGCGTTTTTCCGGCATCGCCGGTGAAGAGAAAATCCTTGCCGTCGATCGCGGCTTTTAGTACGATGGAAAGATCATTATCCGAAAGACCGGAATCCATATCTGCAGGATTTAACACCGAGAGCACTAATCCTCCCGCATTTATTATATCACCTTTTTTTGCTCCCAAAACATTTACATGATAATTATCGGCGGCTTCGATCAATTTTGAATATAATCTTTCACCGTCGTCATTTGCATACACGGCTCCGATTTTTATTTTACCGAACAGGCCGATCAACCCGCCCACGTGATCGCTGTCCGAATGCGTGGCTATAACTGCGTCAATCTTGCGGATATTATAATAATCCATATAAGGCAGAATATCATAATTTGCCGTGTCGCTTGATAAGTAGCCGCCCCCGTCGATCAAAACGGTATTTCCGGTATTTGTCCGGATCAAAATACAATCACCAAAGCCTACATCAATAAAATTTACGCTGCTGTAGAGGGGAGGTATGTAGGATAAACCGGTAAAAAGCATAAAACAGACAAGCGAAGCTGACAGCACGATTTTTCCGGATTTTTTTCGCAGATCGATATAGCCGAAATAAGACAGTAAACTCGAATAGACCAATACAAGATCATACCACTTTGTGCTGCGAACATAAATACAGGCATACGGTATTGCGGCAAATACATCCGACATCCATAAAATATATTTTACGAACACTGCGCTGAATCCGATCAAAGCCTCGCTTACAGCGGGAATAAATGAAAAAAGCACTCCGATCAATGCGGAGGGTAAGATCACGGACGTTACGGGTATGATAAAAATATTGGCAATAAAGCCGACAAATGAGAAGGAATTAAAATAATAAGCTGTGATCGGAGCCATGGCGATCTGAATGATCAAGCACATCAAAACAAAGGAAAAAGTTTTTCGCAGCCATTGAATTTTTATGGAAGCGAGCTTGTGCTCCACAACGGGCGCAAACAAAACGATGACCAGAACAGCAGAAAAGGACATTTGAAACGAAACGTTAAATAAAGTCAATGGGTTCACGACGAGCATTAAAAATGCCGCTATACACAAAAAATTAAGATGGTCGCCTTTTTTGCCGATATAATCGGACAGGCAGATGAACCACATCATTAGGGTCGCCCGCAGCATCGATATGCCGATGCCGGTGAGAAGAAGATAAAACAAGAGCGTAAGGGTCAATAGGTAAAAGCGCGTCTTTCTTCCCGCGCGAAGACGGTTAAGGATAAATGAGAGAAACACATATAAAATACCTGTGTTGAGTCCCGATACAGCCAATATGTGCGTAATACCTATATCCCGGAATACCTTCAGCGTATCACCGCTGATATCGTTGGACCCAAAAATCACCGAACTTAAAACGGATGCTTCCTCTTTTGGCAGATAATGATCAACAATATCAATGCAGTACGTTCGCAGCGCCAGCAGCTTGTCATAAAAGAACGGCAGGCTTGCGGTATCGGTAAGCAAAAAGTCTTCGGGTGTGGTCCACATGGTTAAATGAAGGTTCTGCGTTTTTAAATAGAAATGATAATCGAAGCCTCCCGGATTGGTTTCATGCTCGGGAACCTTCAGCCTTCCAGTAATTTTATAGATAGCGCCGGGAATTAGCTCCACTCTGCTATCGGAATATACGGATAACAGGATCTTGTCTCCATCCCTGTATAGAGGAAGCTCCTCTATGGAAAGAATTTTAAAAACCGCTCTGCTTCGCCCGTCGCTGTACTGCGGATAACCGACCGCCTGCGCGGTAATCGTGATATCCTTTTTGTCAAACCGATCGACGCTGGTCGTATGCCTAAGGACCATGTCCGCATGCAGCCATGTGAGCGCAATAAAAAGCAGGCATAGGAAGACCGTGCCTGCTTTAATTTTTTTGCGTAGAACAAGGTATGTCAGAGCCGTTGCGGGTATCAAAAGCAGCCAGGGAAAATTTATGGCTGCGGCCGTTGAAGCCAATATCACGGCAAACAAATAAATTAAAATCGGACGTTTCATCAATATAAACTATTCCTTTTACTGAATGCGGTAAACAAGTAGGCTGTCATGGGCATCGAAAGCACGATCCCGATGATCGAAGCGAAGGCTCTGAATAATTGAATGGACAAAACATCCATATTCATTAATTCGATAATGGGCGTTCCATATCCGATAAATAAAATCCAAACAGGCATCATCAAAACGACGAGCACATAAAATACGGTATTTACGTTGCGGCTCATATAAGCCCTGCCGTATTTAAAACCCTGCAAAAAAAGTTTCCGCTTTGTAATATATGGATTGGCATCCTTTGCAGCCTGCATTTCTTCAACAATATCAATGCACACATCGGTAACGGCTCCCAGTGAGATGAGTATGACTGTGGCGCACATAAGTCCCGAATAATTGAGCGTGACATGATTGGGCATATAATTGAGCATTGTCAGCTCGGATTCACCCAAACCGACCAGCTTTGCAGACTTTTCCATGATCAGGCCGGCAATTGCCGAAACGGATAAGCCGGTGAGCGTGCCAAGCAGTGCCGAAAAGCCTTTTACGCCGAGACCGGCATCCCATATGATGTTGATAAAAGCTACGATAATGCATAAAGGGATTGAAAGAAGAATAGGCGAATAGCCTTTGAGCATAAGAGGCACAAAATAGAATACAAGGCCCGCAAACATAACCGTCATGGTGACGAGCGTGCGTAAGCCTTTTAAACTGCTGACCCCCAGCAAAATCATTATGGCAATGATTGCGCTTATTAGCAAAAGATTGATGCGATAATAATCATAGATATGGATGCTTTTGATCTCATTTTCATCTTCGGTAAGTTCGGCGGATAGCATGATCTTATCCCCTACCTGAAGGATGATTTTTTGCGGATCGGTATACTTTACATAGTTTTCAACCGAATAGACCCTGCCGTTGTAGGGCCCTTGTTCGATTTCAATGTCGCTGATCTGCTTGATCTCATCAAATCCGAGGGCGCTGTCCTGCTGGATCGTAATGGTTTCAACACGAAGTACTTTTCCTCGATAATATTTGATCGTCGGTATGTCGGTTTCCGTCGTCGTTGTATCGCCCGATGCAGCCCCGTTACCGGAATTATTCGAAGTTTCTGCCAAAACGGAAACGGGTATCAAAAATAAAAAAACGGTCAGTATTAAAATCAATGCCTTTTTTTTCATGTTGGTCCTCATAAATGTTATAAGATTGATTTTGTTAAATTAAAATCCGCAACCCATTGGCAGATTCATATGCCTACCTTCTTACATCAAAAGAGATAGGCTTGTCTTTGTAATAAAATCGAAACATAGGGTATCGTATGAAAATCGACAGCCTAAATCGCACGGTATTTGGATTGGGCATTATGAACAAAATATATTCCCGTCCTTCGCCTTCTCCGAGTGCAAATGATTTATATACCCCATACCGTTAACCACATTTTCAGAGATCTATTTTATCATTTTTATTTGTAACGTTATTGTCTTCATTTATTCTAACATACTCCTTGGCTGATACAATAAGAATCCATAAAAAGAAAAATGTAAAATCAAGAAGTTTTTGTAAGATTCCATAGGTTTTATGTTATACCTGCCGTCCAAATAAAAAATAAGAAACTTAGTCGCTGCTAAGCTTCTTAAAGAAAAAGATATAATCAAAATCAGTATTTCGAATTTTCAGTATCCTGATCCGATGTTTTTTTAAGCGGAATTTGATCTGTCTTAAGATCTTTCTTGGATTCCACATAAGCGGCCGTCCGAAGCGAAAAACCGCTGACTTCGTCATTGAGCAGCTGAGCCTGTCCTGCAAGTTCCTCACTGGAGGCGGCGCTTTCCTCCGCAATGGCAGAATTGGACTGCACAACGGATGATACCTGCATAACGCCTTCGTTGATCTGTTCAATACCGATGGCTTGTTCATTGGATGAATTGGCGATGTCATCGATTAAAATCGACATCTGAGCGATTTCGGTTACGATCTGCGTAAGCGCTTTTGAAGTCTCTTCGGCTATCTTGGAACCTTCTCCGACTTTCTTGATGGAATCCTGGATCATTTCGGTTGTTTCCTGCGCGGCTTTTGAGGATTTGGCCGCCAGATTGCGCACTTCTTCGGCTACCACCGCAAATCCTTTGCCATGCTGCCCTGCTCTGGCGGCTTCGACGGCGGCGTTAAGCGCAAGAATATTGGTTTGAAACGCGATATCTTCGATCACTTTTATAATTTTAAAGATATTATTGGAAGAAGCGTTGATCACCTGCATGGCATTGAGCATATCGTTCATATGTACGCTTCCGCGGTCTGCGTTTGACTTCGTGTTCACAGCCAGGCTGTTTGCCTGGAGGGCATTATCCGCGTTTTGCTTGGTTTGCGCGGCAATCTCTTCAATGGAAGCTGAAAGCTGCTGCACCGCGCTTGCCTGCTCCGTAGCGCCTTGGGATAAGGCGATGCTCGAATCCGATACCTGGTGCGCTCCGGCAGAGACCTGCTCGGCAGCGATTTTGATATTTGTTAAAGCTTTGTTTAAATTATTGATCATCTTCAAAAAAGCTTTTCCCAAGTCGCCGAATTCATCTTTTCGCATAATGAAATTAGACGGTATTTCGTGAGTAAAGTCGCCGGCAGCTACCGATTTGGCTAAATCGACGCCGATTTTCAAAGGCTTGGTAATGGTGCCTGCCAATAATATCGCGTAAAAAAACGCTCCTATTAAAAATATGATTCCGAATATGATTGACGATCGGTGCATTGCGTTCAGCTGCGATAAGGATTCCGCTTTGGGCGCCGTTACCGCCAGGCTCCAATTTGTATTGGGCACCGGATAATAGGACACGAATTTCTCCACGTTTTCATACGTATATTCACCGATTCCGTTCTCTCCCGCTGTCATATGTTTGACTATTGCGGTTAGGTCGGTTTCCTGCGAGCTTGTAAGCAGATTTTCCATGGCCAATATTTTAGATTTAACGGGATGAGCAATGATCGTTCCCGCCTTATTGATCATATAGGAGTAACCGTCTTTTCCGTATGCAATGTCCTTGGTTGCATCTGTGATAATCGTCCCATCCTTAACGGAAGCGACAATACCCATAATATGGCCGTCTGCGTCCATATACGGCACAGCCGTAACAATATTGACGGTTTGATCTGCTTTGTTAACTATAGGGTCGGAAATATAATCCTTACCGCTGATGGCCGATTTAAAATAATCTTTTTCAGCGACATTTTTTTCCGCCGTTCCAATAACCGATCCGTACGTATTGCCTGCCGCGTCCGTGTAAAACATATCTTTGCTTGAGGTTTTACGGGCTACATTTTTCAAAAGCGCGGCAATTTGATCAAAATTCTGCTGGGGGTTTTTCATCAAATCATTGGCTGCAATACCGCTGAGTTCCGCATAATAGATGCTCAACCGTACGGCAATGGAATCCGCACCCTGCTTGGCGGTTGTCATAAGCGACTTTTCGACTGTTTTTTCCATGGCAGTATTGCTCAAAACAAAAGAGATTGCAGATAAGCCAAAGCATAAAACGACCACCAGACATGTAATATTGAGTATCATTTTTACTTTAAATTTTCTTAAATTTGATTTAATTAAACCAACTTTCTTCTTTTTTGACATTTTAGATCCTCCTAAAGGTTTTGCAACAGGTTTGTCAACTAAAACATATATCAAAATGATTTCTCTATTAATTAATTCGGTCACGGACACCATAAATTAATAAAAAGTCAAAAAAATAAAAATTAATGTAAAATTACTGTGTATTTAATCTTGATATAATTTTGGATGCAATATTCAAAGATGCAGCCTGCTCCGTGACGGCGCCTATGTTAAAAGCGACCATCGGCATACCATATACCACGCAGGACTCTTTGTCCTGACCGATGGTATGGGCTCCGGCTCGTTTCATCTTCAGCAGGCCGTCCGCGCCGTCTTTACCCATACCGGTTAAAATCACACCGATGGCTTTTGAACCCGTTTTTTGGGCAACCGAAGAAAACAACACATCCACCGAAGGGCAATGTCCGCTGACTTTTTCTCCCTCTACGCATTTGATGTAATAGCCTCTGGCATCCTTCTCTAAAGTCATCTGCTTATCTCCGGGAGCCACAAAAGCATGACCCGCTTCGACCCGGTCTCCGTTTTTGGCCTCTGCAACCTGCATTTTGCACAGCTTATTGAGGCGTTCGGCATACATTCTTGTAAAATTCGGTGGCATATGCTGAGTGATCAATATACAGGGCATATCCGCCGGCAGCTGCTTAAGGATATCCAAAGTGGCCTCGGTGCCGCCTGTGGATGCGCCGATGGCAATAATTTCGACACCGCCGCCCGTTTTTTTGAGCTTAAGTTCTTTATGGTCGGCTTCGGGGAGAGCTGCGGCTTTTTTGATTTTTGCCATAGATGCGATGCGTATTTTGTTGACCAATTCTTT
>DAITPG010000038.1:0-13409 GCA_036833715.1 Eubacteriaceae bacterium
AGCCCGAAAGAACCGCACGGTACCGAAAGCAACAAAAAAACTCATATTCCCAAGAACGATTTACCGCCCGTACCCGAAATTCAGGGCAAGGCTAAGCTTTCCAACGAGAAAGCCGGCTACGTGGATGATACCATGTATCACGGACAGAAATAAGAGGGGTTTCTTATGTCATTATACGAGTACTACTCACGCAATCCCGAACTGCGGGAATATTTTCTGTCTTTGCCTGCGGGTATTCAAAGCAAGGTGATCGAAACGGGCGTAGAGATCGCAAGTTTAGGTGAGCTTCAGCTCTGCGTGCAAAACATGATCCATAGACTGCAGGGTTGATATTAAAAATAGATTGAAAGAATCGGTTCAATGTTTTTCAAATATAATCATCTAGGAACGGTTAATCATCAATAAAACGCCATCATTGATCTATGGCGTTTTTATAATTCAGTCCAGAACGGTATTTCTATGAAATTGTTTCTGTCAAATCCTCCGTCTATTAACCGAAATTGCCTGCGAAGAAAATCATCCAGATTTCTGCCCGCATAAACGATCTCCGTCAAATACACGGATAAGACGGGCGGATCATCGGTATCCGCTAAAACCGGCAGGTAGAAATGATCATAAACAGGGATCAGTCGCGGAACATCGCGCATTTTCTCAGCGCATTTTTTTCGCATCTCCTGCGGCGAGGGTGGTTTTTCTCCCCATTCATTGCGCCAGAAAAGATTGTTTTCTGCGTCAAACAGCACACCGTCCAACGGCCAGTTGAGCATCCGCTGAATCTTATCCACGTTAGTCTTGTGAAAACCCCGCCAGTTGTAAAAACCGCCGGCCACGGGCAAAGCCGCGCCGTAAAACTCTATAAGGGAGCGGGGAAACTTGAGATCATAAACGATCTCGATTTTAAACAATTCTTCCTTGCTCAGTCCGCGGTCAAACTGCACACCGGCTTCCTTTAATTCTTCGACCAGATTTTCATAGCTCATGATTGCCTCATCAAAAAATCGGGCTTAATTTATCCTTGTTTATATATATTACGGTGTGGCCTCAATCATGAATAGGATTCATGGATGAACTTCCGTTGATCAATCATTTGTCAAAAATAAGGTCTCTGACATATTTTTGTTGTATTTTTGGAACATACAAAATATAATCAAGATAGAAGAAACATCAGGCACGTTGAAATCGGATCGCTGCTCCAATGCGTTTCGGCTTTTCAGCATCCTGAGAAAAGGAGAAAACAATGAGCTTTATGCACACCACCCTCTACGTTAAAGATATGGCCGAATCGCTTAAATTTTATGAAGAAATCGTAGGCCTTCCTGTCAGCAGAAAAAATGATATGGGCCCCGACAGGCAGATCATTTTTCTTGGCGACGGTGAAACCAAAGTCGAACTCATCTACGATGCCGCTCGCACGGATGTCGACCTCGGCAAGGACATTTCCATCGGATTCTCGGTGTCTTCCATGGATGAAAAATTGGCTTTCATCAAAGAAAAAGGCGTTGCCGTGCACAGCGGACCGTTTTCGCCCAATCCCCATGTCAAATTCTTTTTTGTGCTGGACCCCAATGGCTTGAGCGTGCAATTTTTGGAAGGACATTAAAAAGCTGCCCAAAAAAGACAGGTTCTTAGGGGCCTGTCTTTTTTGTGTGTAAAATTAATATTGAAAATCATCTTGAATGTTTGTAATATTATTAAAAATATGTTATATTATATAACAACCTGATGTGTAAAAGCTGCGCTGTAAAATCCGAGTATTGCTGTATCAAACAAAAATTCGGTTTTTTAGCAGCCTTAAAATTTCGGAGAGAGGAGCATTTACCAATGAAAATACTTTGGGTGACTTTAAATGTTGACAATATGGAAGAATCCATCGCTTTTTACCGTGATGTCATCGGACTTCGCATACTGCGGCGTATGGAGGAAAACGGTAACGATATCGCCTACATGGGCGACGGTGAAACGAAAGTAGAGTTGATGTGCAGCAAGAACCACGCTTCAAAGTTGGGCGTTGCCCGACATGTTACGTTGGCTTTTCAGGTGAATTCCATTTATGAAATGATGGAAACGCTCATCGAGCGAGGTATTCCGGTTCATGGAGGCCCCTACCAGCCGAACGCCCGCATACGTTTTTTTTACGTGCTCGATCCCAACGGGGTTAAGATCCAGTTTGTTGAAAACCTTATTGATTATACATAAGAAAAAGCGACCTGCCCTAAACACGGCTTAGGCCGTGTTTTTTTGTGCAAAAGGCTACACGCCTTATAAGGTTGCAGAGCTTGATTATCACATCGGTATGATATAATGGAATCAAAAGAATACGCTGTTTTGGATTATCCGAAACAGCAAAAGGAGAGAAGTATGAATGAGACTTTACAAGCAATTGCCAAACGCTTTGCCTGCCGGGATTTTTCGGATCAAATGCCATCCGATGCTGACCTTCAAGCCATCGCCCTGGCTGCCGTTCAGGCACCCAGCGGAATGAACCGCCAGCCGTGGCAGGTGATCGTACTCAAAAACAAGCAGATAATCGCAGAAATGGAAGCCGAAGGGATGCGACTGCTTTCGGAAATGGAAGACCAAACACCGCTCGAGAGAATCCAATCACGCGGCGGAAAATTGTTTTACAACGCGCCCTGCATGATCATTGTAGCCGCGAAGGAATCTATCCCGAAAGGGTCTGAATGGATGGATTGCGGCATCCTTGCGCAAAATGCCGTTTTGGCGGCAACTTCCCTTGGAATCGACTCGCTGCACTGCGGCATGGTAAAAATGGCTTTTACCCAAAACAGCGGTATAGATTTGAAGCACAAGCTGAAATTTAATGAAGGATATGAATGCGCCATCGGCATTTTGCTTGGGTATGCCAACAAACAGGGCGTCCCGCATGATCCGGACCTAAGCAAGATCACAGTCATTGATTGAATAATACAATCTGTTTAAAAACCGAGGACAGAGCATTATTATTAAATCTAACTTCATCTTTATTATTATAGTGAAACATCGGATGAAGAAACTTTCGATTTTGCTATAATTTATTACCCCTACTGTTACATAGAAAAAAAGAACCGATGCTCCTGCGTTGCAGTCAGCCTCGGCTCTGTTTTATGTATGAAAAATTTATCGATATTAATTTGTGATTAAAAACCAACCGATCTTTTATTGTTTAGCCTCTTTAAGAGCCGCTTCTCGTTTGGTATTTTCAGACGCATAGAATGCCGCTTGTTCATCCGTAAGTTTATATGCGAATATCGCCAAAAGGAAGGTGATCACTAAAAACGCCGCCGGCATAAATCCGATCAGAGCCATAAATTTGCTTGCAAATGCCGCAGTTACCTTCATGCCGGCGCTGTAACCGATCAAAGCAAGCCCGTACCCTACAGCTGCTCCGCCTGCGAGAAAACCGATTTTTATCGGCCAGTTCATAACCGTTAAAGCCATGGTTCTGTTGTCCTGACCGGATGTGTAATAACCATATTCACCGCAGTCAAGGAAGTAATTTGTGCTGAAGCATCTGTAGATCGCATCTGCTCCTCTGATAAGGCACGCGAATACTACCATAGCCCAAATATACTTAAGCCCTATGAGCCAAATGCCGAGATACGAGAAGATCGAAAGACCCGAGCTAAGGATAAGCGCGCCCTTTTTGCCGACTTTTTTTGCGATAGCCGGAGCAATAAGGCTGAATAAAAATGCCGCTACGCCTTGGACGGTGAGAAGCAAAGTCATTACCGCAAGATTTCCGGTAACAACTTTAAAATAGTAAGCCAAAAGAGGAGTGAATATTTGCATTCCTATCGTCATTGATGTGATCATAAAAAATACTACGATCATTTGTTTATTGGTAAAAAGAGATTTGAACATCTGGCCTACTGATGGGGTTTTTGCAACTTCTGCGCTTTCTCTCGGAATATCATATTTTTTCATAATCGGGAACAGCAAGAAATAACTGAGAACCAAGAATAGGATGCCGAAAGTTGCGACCATTATTCCATAGCCGTTGGCTTCGCCGAATTTTTTACCGAAGAATTGGATCAATGGAATGGTTGTAGCGCCCGATAGTATGGTAACAGCGGCAGCGAACTGCGCCTGACGAGCATTCATGCGTTTTCTGTCTTCCATTGAAGGGCCGGCCATCCTTTGCATGATGCCGCCCTGGGATGTGGCTCTGAAATTCATGCCAAAATGAAGGCAACAGTAAAAGACGGAAACAAACAGCAATCTTGCCAAAGGTGATGCAATAAAGCCTGTGGTATTGACGAGCTGCAATAAAGAGCCGAATACTAATGTATAAGTGGTCAGTCTCATCCATAAAGCATATTTGCCGTGCTTTTTGCTGTGCGTTTTTTCAATGACGCTGCCGGCGAAAATCGATACGACATAGTCGAGCAGTTTGGAAACAAGCATGGCCGTTCCCATAGCTGCGGGATTTACACCTAAATATTCGGTCATAAACATCATTCCATATTGAACCGGCGGCTGATGAACCATCGCGGAAACAGCGCCGGGAAGAGCGTAGGAGGTAATCTCCCGTTCTTTGAGTTCGTGTTTTTCCATATTAGATTCTCCTCAAATTAAGAAATTAAGCTGGTTGACATTTCTATTTCTTTTGCATTTTCACTGCTATTACTTTGTGCTGATTCAAGATATCAATCTTGCCCAGCCGATTTTTGCTATAAAGCATTTATAAAAAGAGCTTATTTTTGACATCTTCATTTCGAAGAATACGCGCTAGTCCGTTTTTTATTATGCATCGACGTAAGCAACGCTACTTAAAAAGTTTAGTGTCTTATAAATTTTTTAAGTATATTATGACAACTTTCAAAATATAAATTTGTCTGTCAAATCAGCAAAACGCTTACATCAACTGTCAAGCAACACCTCTTTTCATTGTTTTTCTTTATTAGTCGATCTATGCCATACTTATATAAACGTTTAACTTTAGCGCTTAAATCCTTTAAGTAACTATTTGTAAAGCAAACCGATTTCATAAACGATTTTGCCAATGGTCACAATTAATCCCTCTAAGATTTTCAGAACATAAGCATTGACAGTTGCTTTTTTGAATTTAAACGCCAGAAAAACGCCGATATCATTACCGTCAGAAAGTGAGTTTTTACACTACAAGATTCATATAGAAATTAAACATGGCATCGTCGAGCGACTGAAATTTTCCTTTCGCTGCATCCGGCGTAAACGGATACGCTTGTTTGAAATGATCCCAATCAAACATATATTTTGATTTAAGGGAATTGTTCAGCGCGGCGTCAAACTGAAAGTTTTCACAGTTAAGCGGCGTGCCGTACGCTTCGCCGGCATTGGGATACACGGCGTAATCTCGCACGAATTCTGCAACGGCGTTGTAGTTTTCAAGATTGACATCGCTCAAAAGGAGAGGGCCTTTGTCAAAGCCGAACAGATAACCGCCGCCCGGCAGCATGATGTCAAGGATTTCCTTGGCTTTATCGATGCATTGCTGCCTGGTACCCGATTTGATGAGATTCAGCGGATACAGACCGCCGATGATAAACTTTTTGCCGAGTTTTTCTTTTATGATTTTCGGATCTCCGTATTCGAAACGGAGAATGGTCCCTGCAGGCAGTTCGGTCAGGACATCGAGATATCTCATCCAGTCGTGTTCGCAGAAAGCGCTTACACGCGCACCGAGAGCGGCGTATTGTTCTACCAGCCGTTTATAGGTAGGCAGCCAAATTTCGACAAAATCTTTTTCTCGCATAAAAGTAGGCATATGTAAGGGCGTGGAAACGGCGCCTAGCGCAGACGGATTGGGGGGAAGGCCCATCTTAAACATGAGCGGATACAGCGCTTCGCATGCTTCGGCGACTTTATTGCGGTCACGCCGGATATCCATGCTGATGCCCGAAAAGCTGCGAAGCTGGTCGGCCAAGAAGTCATACGGCGCAGCGGTGAATCCGCTGGAACCGCGCGGTGGACCCGGATAATAACCGTTTTCATCGATTAGCTTACGAATGGCAGGCATGATATCCATTGCGTCATTATCTTTGGAAGCTATCGACATATGTACTGCTTTAGCCATTTTTACGGGATTATTAAAATCCAGCGCTTTATATTGACGGGGAAGAACTTTTTCAAGAATGCAGGCAAACGGATCTTCGATGAGCGCGTCGTAATCCTCGGGCATCAAGCCGACTACTTCGGGATGCTGAACAAACCCCGTTTGGCTCATCACGAAAGATTGAGATTCGAGTATCTGATAAAAAGTAGGCATTCTGGTCGAAACGCCTACGCCTCCCACAGGGCAGACATCGGAATAAATTTCCGAAGCCATTCTTACAGCGGCATCGGTTATTTTGGTCAAATCAAACTGCACATCAACGAGATTTTCGTTTGCATATTCCGATATGAGATGAAAGGGCAGGCTCATGACAACAGGCAGACGTTTGGGCAAAACATTGCTGTAGAAATCATTGAAGATGGAGATCCTCTCCTGTTGCAGCTGTTTGGGGTCAACTCCGGCTGTGGCTTGAGAACTCATAATATATCCTCCAAAAAAGAATTAAAAAATAAAGCTCCGAAACAAATTAGGATCGGATCAATTTTCGGTCACTAATGTCGTTGCTTTACACGTAAAGTACATATTTGAATTATATGACAAAATATAAAAATTGTCAATGATAATATTTTTAATTAATGAATATGTTCAGTTTTCGACAGATTTCAACAAAGATAACTATCAACAATCAATGGCTTTTTTACATTTTTCATCAATTTCATGTCTTTTAAAAGCAAAATTGTGATAAGATGAAAAAAAATCGGAGTACACTATGAGCAGCGCAGATTGCATCAATAACATGAAAACAAATATATTGCATGCCGCAATCCAACTGTTTTATGATAACGGTTATAACGCGACATCCTTTGAGCAGATCGCAAAGGTCTGCGGCATCACAAAACCTCTGATAACGCATCACTATAAAACCAAGATCAATCTGGCAAATGAAGTCACCCAGTATATAACAAGAGCAAGAAAGAATGTCATCACTCGAAAAATCTACGACTACTACGGCACTTATGACGTACAGTTTGGTACCGCGGTGGAGTTGAGAGTGATTGCCGAGGTGCTCAGAGATGACCCGAAGGCCTATCGTTTCTATCACGACCGGGTCAACGCCGGATTTGATTCCATTTTCACCGAAGTTTCCATTCCGTTATATGAAGCGCATAACCGAAGATACAATTTGAAACTGAGCAAGAATTTTGATGAGTTGACCATGTGCGCTTTGTCCACAAAAGCGGCGGCTACCGCATTGAATATCGCTTATTTCAATGGGAAGCTCGATTGTTCATTTGATGATTTTTGCAATTACACCATCAGCCTGCCTTTTAAATTTATGAACGTGCCGCAGGAGGACATCGAAATTATTTTGATTGCAAGCAAAAAAATGCTATCCGAAATCGAGTATCGGATAGCACCTTATTTTGAAATTATTTGAATAATGCTTGCGGAGCCGATTTTTGCACGCAGGTTTTTTTATAGAATCATCTCTGCCTTGCCGATCTTTTTATCTGCTATTTCATCGTCAGTTGTTTCTGTGTGCCTGAAAATAAAGCCTGTTGATCGGGAAATAGGTAATCTGCTGCGAATCGTCTATTTTGTAGTTGTCGCTTAAGAACAGGTCGGTGCAGGCAAGTGCGATATCCGTATTATACCAAATGCCAGATTTTTCTTTGATCTCATCAAGCGCCGCTTCAAGGCCGATAGCCGGACGGTAGGGTCGATGGGATGCCATCGCTTCCACTACGTCGGCGACCATAATGATCTGTGCATCCAGCGTCATTTCCTCATGCGTGAGGCCTCGCGGATAGCCGCTTCCATCGCAGCGTTCGTGATGCTGATAAATGGTATCGGACATGATATCGGGGAAATCTACGTTGATGAGCATTTCATAACCATAAAGGGAATGATTACGGATCATTTCCATTTCTATCGCGGAAAGTTTACCGGGCTTGGATAAGATTTCGGTTGGGACAACGATCTTGCCGATGTCGTGAATATAACCGATGATGCGTGTCTGCTCCACAGCCTTATCGTTCATTTCCATTTTCTGTGCGATGGCCGCAGCCAGATTGCCCGTGCGAAGCTGATGGCTTGCCGTATAGGGGTCTCGGATCTTCACCACATTAAGCATCAGCGCGATAAATCCCTGCATGGCGTTCTGAAGCGCTTCGGTTCGTTTTTCCACGGTATGTTCCAGTCTTTTCTGGTATTTCTGGTTCTGTTCCTCCAGTTGCAGCTTTTCATCATAAATTGATTTCAATTTAGCCGCGTTATAGATCGCCTTTAAAAAATTATCCTTTTGAATCGGTTTAGTTAAATAATCGTTGGCGCCGTTCTGCACTGCAATGATAGCCGTTTCCACTGTCGGTTCGCCCGTCATGACGATAACCTGTATGGCTTTAGACTGTTCGCGTATCTGTGCCAGAAGATCCATACCCGATGCGCGCGGCATGATGATATCCGTCACCACGATGTCATACTCGGTACTTTTGAGCATTTGGCTGGCAGTTTCTACATCCGGCGCCGACTCGGCTGCGTATCCCGCTTTTTTTAAAAATTCGCATAAAGTGACGCGTATGCTTTTTTCGTCATCGACAATCAATACTTTGTACATGGTAGGGTCCTTTCCTTGACTTCGTTTATAATGACCACTGATTATCCGCAGGCAGATCGATCATGAATTTAGTGTATTTACCTTCCTTTGATTCGAAATGAATCCTTCCGCAGTGATCCTTTACAATACCAAAACTGATCGACAGACCCAGCCCCGTGCCTTTGTCCTTTGGCTTGGTCGAGAAAAACGGTTCGTAAATTTTTTCATAAATATCCTTTGGAATGCCGTTGCCATGATCTTCAATGATCAGGCACACCCATTCGATGTCGTTTTCGATAAAGCGGTGGCAGTTAATGCTGATAATTTTGTCTTCGTTATATTCGGCGTATTTTTCATTGAGCGAGTCTCTGGCATTGGTAAGCAGATTCATCAAGACCTGCTGGATTTGTTGGCTGCGGCAGCGGATGGGCGGCAGATCTTTGTCCAAATCTATATTTAAAATAATCTGATCCTTTTTGATGATGGTCTTAATGAGCGATACCGTTTGGTTGACGATGTCATAAACGCTGGCGATGCTGTGGGATTGTTTTTCCTGCCTTGAAAACTGCAGAAGACTGCGCACGATGGTTGAAATTCGCTCCGTTTCATGAATGATTTCTCTGGCGTAGAGCTCCTGTTCTTCTGGATCATCCATTACGTCCAAAATAAGCTGTGCGTAATTCATGATACCGTTGATGGGATTGTTGATTTCATGGGCAACGCCGCCTGCCAGGGTGCCGATAGCTTCAAGTTTCTGCTGTTGGCGGAGCTGCGCTTCCAGCTGCAATTTTGAATTTTCAAGGTTCTTTCTTTCCGAAATATCCCTCGCAAAAACCACGGATGCATTTCGATTGTTATATAAAACCGGCACAGCCGCGCATTCCACGGGTATGGGAGTGCCGTCTATCGTAAGAAAAATCGTTTCGGTCGGGGTACCCGCGCTGTTGCGGTCATCCAATGCCACAAAATCGTTATGAATCTTGTCGTATTCATCGGCATCGATAAAAAGACTGAGCGGCAGGTCGAGCAGCTGATCGGGATATTGCGCGCCGAAAAGGATGACGGCGTATTGATTAACAAATGAAAATTTGAAATCGGTTATGATAAAGATTGCTTCGGGCGCGCCCTCCACCAGCATGCGAAATCGGTTTTCGCTGTTAATGAGCGCTCTGTCCGCCGCAACGCGATCCGTAATATCATGAATGATCGAATAGATGTATATATCCTGGTTCATTTTCACGGGGCCGCTGTAAATCTCAACATCAACAAGTCTGTTTTTTGCGTTTTTATGTTTGACCCGATATTGTTTGGGTTCATCCCGCAGGATCATGCCGGCAAGCTCCCGAATTTGGTCAGGCTGTAAGCCGTTGATATCCATAAGATTCATGGAGCACAAAGTATCCATGTCCCAGCCGTAAAAAGCGCAAGCCGCTGGGTTGGCGTTCACGATCTGTCCATTTGAAGGATCAAAAATGATCATCGCAGATATATTATTATCAAACAAGCTGCGGTTTAGCTCCTTGGCTTCCGCAAGTTCAATAAGAGATTCGTTTCGTTCTTTTTGATAGATCAAAAGCAAACTGAGTAAAACCGTGCCCAGCGGATGGATGAGCATTACGGGAAGGCCGATCTCCTTGACGACTTGCATTGCTGTGTCCCACGGCATTAAAAACATGGTGCTTAGCATGCTAAGGTGAACAACTAGGCCAAAACAATATAGGTTAAACCAGCGGAACTTAACATCTTTGGTATAAAAATATTTGCGCCAGAGAAGGCCGATGACGGCCGATAATAAAATCCCAAGCGATCCCGACAGTGCGCCGATTCCTCCCAGATAAAAGCGGTATGCTATGGTTGCTGCGGCTGTCATCAATGAAGGAATAAATCCAAACGTGAGCGCCGTGACACTCACTAAAATGGTGCGCGTATCGATGACGACACCGGCAAAAAAAGTAAACGGAATGGTCATCACGGCCAAGCCGATAAACATTATAAAAAAGCCGTTTAAATAAGGGATCTTATTTTTATATTTCGGAGGGAAAAAATAACTGACTTCATATACGATAGCCAATGTCATCAATAAAGCCGTGTTATTTACTAGCTCCAGCAAAACAGATGAGCGCATGTTTCCTCCCGAAGAATAATCTTAATTATAACCTGAAAAACCGCTTATTTGATCAAATAAACAGTAAAAATTTAATTAATTTATCAAAATTTTACATATTTTGCATTTTTATGCAAATCACCGGCTGACTAATACAGTCGTCCAATAAATTATATCGGTTCAATGTAAGCGCTTGTTATAAATTTTTGTGTAAAGTTTATTTTCAGCAATAAAAACACAATTATAGAAAAGAAATATTATTTTATTGACAATAGTGTATGATATACAATATAATAAGCATAAGGAGGGTATATGGTCAAACAAGATAATCTGCCCGAGTCTCTGATTACAGAATTGCGAAGAGGTACCCTTACCCTTATTGTGCTTAACCAGCTGCAGACCCCGCAGTACGGATACTGGCTGGTACAGAAGCTGGAGGAAAAAAAATCGGTGATCGAAGCCGGGACACTGTATCCGTTGCTGCGAAGGCTCGAAAAACAGGAGCTGCTGGTCAGCGAATGGGATACGCAGGAAAGCCGACCCCGAAAATATTACCGGATAAGTGAAAAGGGAAAACAAATTTATAATCAACTCAAAGCCGAATGGTTGAGTCTTTCGGCACAAATGGACAATTTTTTTGAGGAGGATGAGAGTGGAACTCATTGAACGATATATTTATGCGGTCATTAAAAGCCTGCCTGAAAAGGAAAGGGCAGAGGTAGAGAAAGAGTTGCGCGCCAATATTGAGGATATGCTGCGTGGGCGTTACGATGATGCAAGCATAAAAAAAGTGCTCGAAGAGCTGGGCGATCCGGATGCGCTCGCGGATGAATATCGCGGCGAGAAGCGTTATTTGATCGGTCCTAAATATTATTCGCTTTATATTACCGTGCTCAAGCTGGTCGTACGTATCGTCGCATCGGTGCTGGGCAGCATCAGTCTTATTTCTGCCGTGCTGGAGCAGCCCGCGCAGGGAGATCTTATCGGATATTTCGTACATGCGCTGGTCGGCGTTATAGGGGCAGCTTTCAGCGGAGCGCTCACCGCTGCCGTGTGGGTGACAGCGGTTTTTGCGATCGTTGAAAAAACAAACGCTCAAATCAAACCGGAAGCATGGTCACCCGATAAGCTCCCGCAGCTGCCCAATAATTCGACAAAGATCAAAAGCGGCGAAGTGATCTTGTCCCTGGTTTT
Organism: Eubacteriaceae bacterium; assembly: GCA_036833715.1. Lineage (GTDB taxonomy): Bacteria > Bacillota > Clostridia > Eubacteriales > Anaerofustaceae > JBGMEA01. The sequence goes on from DAITPG010000038.1 coordinate 11,929, forward strand.
TTACGTGTTATGGATCGGTGTTCTTTTGTCATCGCCCTCTGTCATCGGTATTTATGAAAGCGGTTACGGCATGACACCGCTGTTTGATATTCAAACGCTGCAAAAATTTTATCCGTTGATCTTGACGGTAAGCGGCGTTGGTATCCTTCTTTGTATCGTCAAGCTTATTTATGGCAGATGGAACATTAAGATCGCTTTGTTGAATTTGGTTATGAATTTATTTAATACTTTCACCCTGTTGATCATCATTCGCAACGAAAGCATTATTAATCCCGCTTTTGTTTCAAGATTTCAAAACATAATGAATCTTAGCCCGTCGGTTTTTGATAAAATATCCGCAGTCTTTATCGGGTTTATCGTTGTTGCCGCCATCATCGGAACCGTTGCGGACAGCATCGGAGGATTTGTGAAGGCTTATAAAACAATAAATTAAGAAATAATAAAGAAAAATTGTAACCCGGAGTCCGGATTGGAATCAATCTAATTTATTTTGCACATTATAATCCGGTTGCGCTGCCATAAATCATCATGCTATAATAAAAGCAGAGGTATATCATGAATCACAATAACCCGCTAGTCATCGGCACGATGATCCTGCTGCTTGCTTTCGTTATGATTATGGTTGTTAGGGTGTTCATTTCTCAAAAAAAAGCAAAAGCCGCCGCAAAACTTTACGAGCGACTGATCGAAGAATTCAATGCCGATGCAATTATTCTCACTTATAATCTGCGCGGCACCGTTAATATGACCAATCCCTGTTACGTGTTGGCTTGCGATGAGGAACTCATTTTTACGAGCGCGCTCGGCAGCGCCGCGCAGTGGCATTTGCCTTATGCTAAAATTCTATCCTACAAGATCAATTATGAATCCGATGCGGGCGCAAAAAAATTTTCTCCGAGAGATTTTTATTTGAACTCTGTCCGTTCGGTTACGTTTGAATATCAAAATGATTTTGGTGCAATAGAATCTTTTTATATGGAAAAGACTTATCAGCCGGAACCGCGTGACTTCAACCGTTACGCCTTTACTCAAAATAATTTCTATCTGGCAGTCAAAGGAAAACTCAGCGAAAAAGAAAGCATGACGATTTGACCTAGCCAATGTAGCTGGAGTCAATATAAATTTGCTTCATTTCTAAGAATGAAGCAGCCGATACTGAAAATTTATTAAATACAACTATAAAGAAAAAGAGCCGCAGCATATTTTAATTGCTTCGGTTCTATTTTTTTTCAACGTTACAAAAGAAAAACCGATTTATTATTTGAGCATTCATGCCTTGCCTATTGATAAATTGCAGGCTTTTGCTTGTGAAAATATGATATAATAGATTTCGTGAAAGATTCATTTTTTGATCGAAAGGGAAAATGAAATGAACGAAAAAATAAAAAAGCCAAGCAAGATGCTTTTGATTGCAGGCTTGCTGCTCATCGGCGGAGGTATGATATTGGGAATCGTCAGCCTGAGCTCGCCGCCCGAGCAAA
>DAITPG010000039.1:0-13139 GCA_036833715.1 Eubacteriaceae bacterium
TGCGGCGACTATCGCAGTGGGTGCGGCCGTTAACTTCCCGCAAAACGGCCCGATTGGGGGCGGAATCATCACACGGCTCGGCGCCAATACCTTCAATTTGGCTTCCATTGGCACTTATCAGGTGTTTTTCCAAGTCAGCGTAACGGAAACCGGCCAACTGGCGGTATCGCTCAACGGTTTAGAACTTGCTTATACGATGGTCGGACGCGCAACGGGTACTACCCAGATCGTAGGGCTTGCACTTGTTACAACAAGTGTCGTCAACTCGGTGCTTTCCATCGTGAATCCTACAGGGAATGCCACGGCTTTAACCATTACTCCCGTTGCAGGCGGAAATAATGCGGTATCGGCTCATTTGGTCATCACTCAGATCGCCTGATTCGTTTAAAAAAGCAGCTTTTAAGCTGCTTTTTTATGTTAAGTTAAATTTGAACAGTGTCCGAAAAACTCCGTCAGATGCTATGACATTTTCATTATATTGTTAATCGAACAGAACATCTTTGATTTTACGTAAATAGTAAAAAAGCCAAGTTTCTTAAAAAACTTGGCTTTATAAAATGGAGGTTTATAGGAATGACTAATTTATTCAACATCCTGAAGAGCTGCGAAACCTTCCTCTCCGGTGCGTACTTTAACGACATTTTCAACATCATAGACAAAGATTTTCCCGTCGCCGATATTACCCGTATAAAGAACTTTTTTCGCCGTTTCAATGACTTCGCGGACAGGCACTTTGGCAACGACGATTTCAACTTGAATTTTCGGCAGCAGATTGACTTCCATTTCAACACCACGGTAACGTTCGGTCTTACCTTTTTGAATGCCGAAGCCCATGACTTGGGTTACCGTCATACCGGTAATTCCTATAGCGGTCATTGCATGCTTTAATTCTTCGAATTTACTTTGCTTCATGATGATATCTATCTTTGTGATTTTTACATCGGACGCAACCGGAGCTTGCGGCTGGCTCACCAGTTCCACAGGAACCGCTTTATCGACCGGAACAACCGGTTTATCTTTCGGAGCAGCGATCATAAATTTAGCCAATTGTTTGATGTCCGCATTATCGGTTGCATCATAATCAAGTTCGGTTCTGATCAACTGATTATCGGGATAAGCAAGGGCGCCCATTTCGGGAACATCCAAGCCGGCAAGTTCAACTTCCGGACTGACTCTGAGACCCCAGACTTTATCAAGGAGTTTGAAGAATAAATAGGATACGCCGAAGCCGTAGATAAGGAGCACCGCAATGGCTACCAGCTGTGCGAGCAGCTGTGATGCGCCGCCGCCGTAGAATAATCCGACTACGCTGCCGGATACGCCGTTGAGTCCGTCCCCGTATTGTCCATCAGCGAAAAGGCCTAGAGCAATCATACCCCAAAAACCGTTGACGCCGTGTACAGAAATAGCGCCTACCGGATCGTCAATCTTAAATTTGTTTTCAATAAACGGTACCGCAACACATACCAGCAAACCGCCGACGAGGCCGATGATAAAAGCGGATATGCCATTTACAAAAGCGCACGGCGCCGTTATTGCAACCAGGCCGGCAAGCGCGCCGTTACAAGTCATGGAAGGATCGGGCTTGCCGTATTTGGCCCACATATAGAACATTGCCGCCAAACCGCCGATCGCGCCTGCGATCATGGTGTTTGTCGCAACGACCGCAAGTCTGAAATCCGATGCGTTTAAGGTCGAACCGGCATTGAATGAGAACCAGCAGAAGAACAGGATGATGGTGCCGATAACGGCCATCGGGATATCATGACCGGGGAACGCTCTTGCCGTTCCGTCTTTTTTGAATTTGCCGATCCTTGGACCGACAACGATCGCGCCTGCAAGAGCCAGCATACCGCCCATGGAGTGAACGACCGCAGAACCCGCAAAGTCAACGACACCGTGCCCCAAACCGAAGTTTTTGCCGAGTGTGGCCAGCCAACCGCCGCCCCATACCCAGTTGCCGAACAAAGGATATAAGAACATAGCAATAAAGAAAGATGTGATCACAACTGCGGAGAATTTCGTTCTTTCCGCCATAGCTCCGGTGGGGATGGTGACTGTAGTATCCATAAATACCATTTGGAAGAAGAACAGCGCATAGATGCCGGCATCATATGTACCCGTCAATGCAAAGCCTTTGTATCCTAAAATACCGCCAAGGCCCGGAATGGATAACATCGCATCAAGTACCGAACCGCCTGCGCCAAGGCCAGCCGCTCCCCCGGAACCGCCGAACTGAAGCGCAAAACCCACGAGGAAATACCCGATGGCGCCTACAAGGAAGACCATGAAGTTCATTGTAATGATATGTGCCGCATTTTTCGCCCGGCAGAACCCGGTTTCAACCATTGCGAAACCGCATTGGAAGAAGAATACCATAAATCCTGTGATCATGACCCATACGAAATTGGATCCGAAATAGCCTTTATTTGCGGTGGACGCTACGTCCTCAAGGGTTTCGGTTCCCGATGGCGTTACATAAGATGCGCCCGTCGGATCAGCTGCGGAAGTTGCAGCGGTTACGTTTGATGCCTGAATGGTAAAGACAGCGACAATAAGGCCAAGTAAAAGGATCAGGCATAAAAACTGAGTTGATTTTTTCATAATTTCACCTCTTTTTTTATTTTACGGATAACTGTTTTTTCTCTTTTTTGAAATTACTCCATGAAAACTTGGAGGATGATTTGTACACCTCTTTTCTCAGTTTTAAAACCGACAAAAAATATCGGATGCCCAGAAAAGCGATCACCGCGCCAAATACGGCGCCGTGGATTTGCGAGGTTAATACAGTAAGCTTAGTTTTTGTGATATAGCTGTAGATCGCAAACCCTATTCCGGATAATGAGATGAAAGCGGACATAATAAACAAGGCTGTGATGGAGACGATTTTTTTCTTTTCGATTTTGGGTGATGTTTTTTTGTTTTTCACAATAGCCTCCCAATATTCTTTTGCAAAAGATTATTTTATTAAAAGACAAAAGGAGCCAAGACAGGTAAAGCTTCAGCGGCTTTGCTTGTTTGACTCCTTTGTCTAATAAACATAAATAGTCGATTAGTAGACATGTGGCATGTTTGGTGTCATATATCTATTAGGTTTTTGATTCTTCCAAATAAAAAACGCTGCAAAAAAGATTACAGCGCCTTCGTTGTTTTGTTACATTATATTCCTGAAATTTGGTTTTGTCAATAAAAACTTTTATATTTATTTTAAAAAAAACAATCAATTCATCGATTCGCTTTTTTGGCTTACTTAAGCCGAATTTTTATTCCATTTAGGGATTGACCGTGATCATAACCATTTGTGGAGCGTTGAAAATGCGGAAGGGAATCACACTGTTGCCGAGCCCTCCGCTTACGATTAATTGAGTCGCGCCGACAGTATACTGTCCCTTATCGAACTTCGGAAAAAAGCTCCCATCCGGTGATAATACTCCGCCGAAAAAAGGCAGACGGACGACCCCTCCGTGAACATGGCCGGACAACACGGCATCTGCGCCCCATTCGGCATAAACGTCGGCATAGATCGGATCATGCGCAAGCAGGATATTAAATACCAAAGGATTGGGGCTGCCGATTTGAGAAACGAGAGTTTCAACGGTAAGGTCCTTTCCTGCAGCCTTTAAATCGTTGCGATTGTTATAATATTGAAGCGTTGATTGATATCCGTAGAGAACGATCGAGAAGTCATTTTGATTAAGTGAGACCGATTCGTCATTTAGAATATGAACGCCCAGTTTTTTCAAACGGTCGATGTAAGATTCATAAACGATTGAGTTATATTCGCTTACGAGCAGCTCATGATTTCCGCAGATAAAATAAACGGGATATTTTCCGCCGAGATTTTCGATTAGGGGAATGAATAAGCTGCCGTCATCGTTGGACGAATTGATCATATCCCCCGTGATAAGGATAACATCCGGAGCGAGTTTCTCGATACGTCGCAGCAGATTTTTATTCCCTCTGCCGAATTGGGCGCTGTGAAGGTCGGATAATTGCAATATTTTGTAATCGCTGAAAGCAGCGGGGATTTTATCGCTTATGATTGAATAACGCGCAACCGACAAGGTTACGTTTTGCAGCACCGTAATGAGCAGAAAAAGTACAGTGCAAATCAGTAGGAATCTCTTTATTTTCATTCATTCATCTCGCTGATTAGGGGATGATTTACTTTTCTTTGCAAAATAAGCCTCTTTCAATTGACTAAAGCCTGCTTTGCCGTTGCCATTGATCATTTGCAGTATTCCGTGCGCCATTTCGTAATCGATGAGCCCTCCGCTGTTGACAACCAGACTTTTCATCGGAAGTTCGTCAATCGACGCTGCCATCATCAGTTTCTGTGTTTTTTTAGCTGCATCCAAGTCCTTCTTGTCTTCATCATCTTGTTTCTTATGATCCTTCATCTCCGTTTTTTGCTGCTGATTAACAACAAAACGATAAAGAATTTTACCGACCTTTGTATTCTTCATATCTCCCAGAGTGGATTCCATGTTAAAGGAACCGGTTGCAGTAGCCTCATTGAGCGGTAATTCTTTGCCGTAGAGCGCTTTAAATTCAAGCGTCGGGACGGCAAACTTTTTGAGCGGAAGTTCATAATAGGTGGGTATCTGCTCCGGTGTCAGTACCGCTTCAAAATCATCGGCGGATTGCACCGATATTTTGCTTTTAAGTCGAATATCCTCCGAGGATGCGCCGATGAGAACTTCATAATCTCCGGAGCACATCTTCCATCGGTTATCTCTGGCATCAAAAAAGCGAAAGCTTTTGCGGTTTAACTTTAATTCGACGCCCTTCGATTCCCCGGGAAATAAATCGACTTTGACAAAACCTTTCAATTCCATGAGCGGTTTAAATATGCGAGGCTGCATATCTTTTATGTAAAGCTGCGCGATTTCTTTTCCTCTGCGATCTCCGATGTTTTTGATATTAAACCGTGCCGTGATCTCGGGCAAGCCATCCACGGTTTTCGCTTCAAATTTCAAATCGGAATAAGCGAATTTTGTATAAGAAAGACCATAACCAAACGGAAACAGCACTTCCTTATGTGTTTTTTGATAATAACGGTAACCTACATAAATGCTCTCTCTGTATTCGACGGTTTTTGGGCCGCACGGGAAATAATTGAAACAGGGAGTATCAGCGATATCCATGGGATAGGTTTCTGCAAGCTTACCGCCTGGATTTGCGGTGCCGAACAGAATATCGGCAACGGCGCCGCCTGCCGCCTGCCCCGCAAGCCCGCATTCGATAACGCCTTTTACTTTATCGAGCCATGGCATGGCTACGGGAGACCCGTTGAACAAAACAACGATCACATTTCTATTTTTTTCGGCAAGTTTTTCGATAAGTATATTTTGGTTTTGAGGCAGATTCAAGTGCTTTCTGTCAAAGCCCTCGGATTCGTAGCTGTCAGGAAGGCCGGCAAATACAATGACCTTATCGCTTTTATAGACTGCAATTAAAGCTTCCATTTCAAGGCCGGGATTTTGTCGGTCGCTTTCCGCCTCATATCCCTGCGCAAAAATCAAATGATCGGTATATTTTGCAATCTCATCGTGTGCGTTAAGCAGTTGGGTTGGGTTGATGATCGAACTGCCCGAACCCTGATAACGAGGCTTGATAGCCATTTCGCCGATAACGGCAAGCTTTTCTTTTCGTTTCAGTGGCAGTACTTGGTTGTTATTTTTTAACAGTACGATACATTCTGCGCCGCGCTGCGCGCAAGCCTGGCATTGGCATGTGTATCGAATAAATATAACTGCGGCCTATTTTCATTTGCCTTGCTGACGAGTGTAATGATATCCGCGACCGCTTCATTAAGCTTTTCTTCCGGCAGATTTCCATCTTTCACCGCTTCAGTGATCCTTTTGACATTGATCCCAGCGCTTGAGGGCATTTCGAGATTAAGCCCGGCTTTCAGGCTTTCAACAATGTCATTAACAGCGCCCCAGTCGGTGATGGTAATACCATCAAAATTCCACTCGGCACGCAGGATATCGGTAAGCAATTGTTTGTTCTCGCTTGCATAGGTACCGTTCACCTTATTATATGCGGTCATGACCGCCCAGGGTTTGGCTCGGCGGACCGTTTCTTCAAAAGCGTATAAATAAATTTCTCTCAGTGCCCGCGTATCGACAACGCTGTCTGTGACCATGCGCCGATATTCTTGAGAATTGGCGGCGTAATGCTTTACGCAGGCGCCCACGCCTCTGGACTGCACGCCGCGGATAAATCCAATAGCAAGCTCTGAGGTCAAAAAAGGATCCTCCGAATAATACTCGAAGTTTCTTCCGCAAAGCGGAGAACGCTTGATATTGATGCCGGGGCCCAGCAATAGGCTGACATTTTCCTTACGGCATTCCTCCGCAATGGCCGCACCGATTTTTTTAACAAGCTCGGGATCCCAGGTTGCCGCCATGGCGGAAGCCGTGGGAAAGCAGGTTGCGGGCACGCTTTCACCGATACCCATGGTATCGGTTTGGTGCTTTGATTCTTTCCGTAATCCGTGTGGTCCGTCGCACATCATTACGGCATTGATGTGCAGCCGTTCAAGAGCTGCGGTATGCCATTGATCGGCTCCCGAACAGAAAGCGGCCTTTTCTTCCAAGGACATTTGATCGAGCAATTTTTTTATATGGGGGTTCATAAAAACCTCTTACTTTTCAGCTATTATTTCGTAGACGCTTGCTTCGTATGGCAGCAGCATTTTTCCGTTATGGTAATCATAATTGGAAAGAAGCATTCTTTTTGTTTCCTTGGTGATGATCCTTGATGTTTCCTTTGCGCTGAGATTGATTTCAACGAAGTATTTGCGTCCGGCGTACACGCGGTAATATGCAAATATATTTTTTAAATATTTTCTCAGAGGGACAAAGTCACCCTCCAGAAGCTCTATTGAATTTTTCCGCAATTCGATCAAACTTTTGTAAAAATTCATAATCGAATGCTCATCGGCTTCATTGTCCGCCGCGTTGGTATTTACATAGTCGGGATTTACTCCGATCCAGGGCGTGCCTTCGCTGAACCCGGCATTGATCGCAGCACTCCATTGCATAGGTGTACGGGCATGGTCGCGCGAGCCGGCGCGCAGCTTGTTGAGAATTTCCTCTTCGGGCAGGGTACCCTTCAATTCATTGTAAAGATTGATGCTCTCCACATCCCTAAAATCGCCGATGCCGTCAAAATAGGTATTTGTCATGCCGATCTCATCGCCCTGATAAATAAAGGGTATTCCGCTTAACGTAAACTGAATGAGCGCAAGCATTTTGGCCAGTTTTTCTTTATGCGTTAGATCTTTTGAGATTTTTGATATCATCCTTGGATTGTCATGGTTATTGTAAAACAGCGTATTACGGCAGCTTTTTCCGTATTCGGTCTGCCATTTGATCACATATTCTTTATATTCGTTCAGATCATATTCATAATCATCAAAACGATTTTTGCCTGAAGTCTCCAGATGATCAAAATTAAACACAAGGTTCAGCTCGTTTCGTGATTCATCCGTGAAATATTTGCTCATATGAAGGCCGATGCCCGGGGTTTCGCCAACCGTTACGATATCGTGCTTTTCAAAGGTATTATGATACATCTCGCGTAGATACTGATGCACGCGCGGGCCGAAGAAATAATGTTCCACACCCTTGATACCGGTCAAGGATGCGATCACTTCGTTCCCTTCCGGAAGATCATCCGCCTTGGTTATAAAGTTGATCACGTCCAGACGGAAACCGTCCACGCCTTTTTCGATCCACCAGTTGATGATCTGATAAAGTTCATGGCGCACATTTGGATTGTCCCAGTTTAAATCCGGTTGTTTTTTAGAAAACAAATGCAGGTACCATTCCCCGCTTTTCTCGTCAAATTCCCATGCAGAGCCCGAAAACAGCGAACTCCAATTATTTGGAGGCGCATTCTCTTCCCTTCCTTTTCTGAAAAAATAGTAATCCCGGCGGGTACTCTCGGTATCTTCCAAAGCCTGCTTAAACCACGGATGCTCATCTGAGGTATGGTTGAGCACCATGTCCATGATCAGCTTCATGTTCAGACGGTGGGTTTCGGCAAGCAGCGCATCAAAATCCTCCATTGTACCAAATTCGGCCATGATCGCTTTATAATCGCGGATATCATAACCGTTGTCGTCGTTGGGTGAATCATAAATAGGTGAAAGCCAAATGGCATCCACGCCGAGATTTTTTAAATACGGAAGCTTGGAAATGATTCCGCGCAGATCGCCGATGCCGTCGCCGTCCGAATCCATAAAACTGCGCGGATAAATCTGATAAAACACGGCATGCTTCCACCATGCATCTTTAAACACACTAGTCTGCACAACAAATTCTTTGCTGTAGGTATTGAGCTTTTGACAAATGACGTCGATAAAGGAAGCGTCGATCTTTTCCTTTGTAAGTTTTATGAGACTTTTCAGTTTGAGATTTTTAACGGCAGGGTTCAACAGCAGATTTTTATTGATTCCGCTTCTTTGGATGATCATTTCGATCAAATCGCTGCCGATGGGATTATCCAGCACTTCCGATATCTTGCTTTCGGACGTAAGTTTTTTGATGATCATTGGTGGCTCCTTTTCTTATCAAATTCGATATTAAAGTGACCCTCTCATTTTGTCTATCATTGTTTGCACATCACTCTCTTTTAAATCGTAAAAGAAAATCATAATTATCAGCATAATCACAAATCCCGCGGCGGGCATCAGTGTCATCAGCACCCATATACCGTGTACTGCGGAGGCTGCCTGCGTAACCGACTGCTGTATGTATCCGAAATAACGGAGAATCTGCATAGAGATTACGGTCGCAAGCGCTCCGCCCAGCTTAGTCACAAAGGTTTGTATCGAAAAGGCGATGCCTTCGGTGCGCTCTCCCAGGGTATAGGCACCATATTCGATGCAGTCGGCGGTAAACATGCCGTAAATCAAGATCGGGATTTGCATAAAAATAACCCGCACGGCGGAAATTGCCAAAAACAATACAAGATTGTCATAGCCGTAATAATATTGTCCGACGGATAAAAGGATAAAGGCGGCGGAGCTGACAATAGTCAGCTTGCGTTTGCCGAATTTTTGAATAAGTACAGGTAAGAATGGAACAACGAATAAAAGCGGAATAATGGTGGTAGCAAGGATAACGGTGGTAAGACCTTCATTGCCGAGATTGGTATTGGCGAAATAGGCCGCCATGATCTGAATCGTATCCGTGACCATCAAAGCTAGATAGCCTGTAAAATACAAAAGTAGATATTTATTTTTAAGGATGGTTCCAAAAATTTTGCCGATGGTAATGGAATCGTTGCGTTTATACTGGATGCGTTCTTTGGCGGTAAAGCGCAGCGGAAGCATCACGACAAAGGCAACCAGAGAATAGATAAGCGCGGTGCCTGTGTAACCGACCGCTCCCTTTAAACTTAAAAAGACTGCGGAACACAACGCTGCCAACGCCGCGCCGAAACGGCCGTAGGACAGCAGCTTGTCTCTTTCATTGGTATCATCGGTCATTACAGTGGACAGTGAAAAAATCGGTGCATCACCCACGGTATAGATCATGTCCCATGCGATATAGGTGACATAGGCTAAAACCAGTTTCATCGTCAATGATGTGCCGAAATTTGTAAATAATAAAAAGCTTGCGAGCGGAAGCGCAAATATAACAAACTTTATCCATGGGATGAATTTTCCGCCCTTAAAATGAGTCTTGTCGATAATGACGCCCATTAAAGGATCGTTGATTGCATCCCAAAGCTTTGCCGTAAACAAAAGGATGGACACCATAACAGGGGTGAGACCCACTTCCTCGGTATAAAAGTATGCCAGATACTGGACCATGATCACATAAATAATATTTTGTCCCAAAAAGAAACCGAAATAGGATATTCTTTCCTTTTTGGATGTCATTTCCGCCTTCATGTTTGCTCCTTACTGTTATCTATATGGATATTTTACTCTAAATAGACAAACAAGGCAATTATTTTGGCGGCTCAAATTGAAATATCAAAATCATTCCTCGGCGACGGGAGAACTGATGGCGGCAAGCAGCGTATTGATAAAATCAACAAATATGGCCAGCGACTCCGCAGAAATTTCCAATACCAATATTTCTGCAACGACGATAGCAAGCAGATTCAACTGAAATCTGTGCGAAAACACGTTAACATCCTCCTTTTTTCTTCGCGATATAATATGCGATTTCTCCATAAAAGCACATGGCAGTTTTATTGAAAGAAATAAAAAAAGCCCCTTAACGGGCTTTTTATCAAACGATAGCGCGCTGTATCGAAAGATGACCTAATAGTATCAATTCATAAGCAGCGGCCCTGCTGCTTTTTTCAGTCTTTCCACCACCACTACGGTATCGCTGGAGGCGTAAAGGATCTTTACATCCGTTCCTTTGGTTAAAACCACTTCATCCACGCTCAGTGCGCGGATATGCGTGACCGCTCCGTTCATAAAAACACGGATGGCGCCTTCCCCTTCCTCACCGGCAGGGATGTCCTTAAATACCTTTCCTGTCAGCCCGATGGACTTGGGTACAAAAATGATATCCTTGCGTGTTTGAAGCTCCACGGCGTACTTGATCATGGAAGCAGCCACTTCACCCGCTATGCCCAGAAAAAAACTGATCGCCAGCATCGGCGCAAAAGCGACATTGGCGGAAAGTCCGATGAGGCCTCCGATTCCAAACACAAAGAAAAAAGAGAATATCCCTATCAGGCTAAGCCAGTTGGGTACAAAAGGACGCACAATGTTCTGCATGGGATATTTGATTAGATCGATGTTGTCGATGTTTTCATCGCTTGCGTACTGAGAACCGTTTTTTTTCTCTTTTCGGGTTTTGTGAATAAAATAAGCGATATCACAGGCAATACAAAATGCCGCCGCTGTCATGCAGCCGTAAAACAGGTTTCTCCAAAAAACCGGGTTATCCATGTTTTTCTCCGTTTTCTATTTGAGTTCATTGTAGCACAATCCGCTGTTTTTATGCAATCATCTGCGCACAAAAACAATTCCCGCATAACACGGGAATTCAAACGCACTGTTTTATTTTGTTTAAAGAAGGATCTATTCTTCTTCCATCTTCATACGAATCGCTTCTTTGGTGATTTCCGCGAGCGTGTTATTGGGGAGCAGTTCAATTACGATCGAGTTGTCTTTCACTGCGTGGATCTTTCCGATAAAGCCGCCGATGGTCATGATCTTATCGCCTTTTGATAATTGAGAAAGCATGTCCTTATGTTGCTGTTCGCGCTTTTTCTGCGGTTTGATGCTCGTGAAATACGTAAGGCCGAACATCAGCGCAAGTATCACTACCATAAAAGTTAACGGATTGGATGCTAAATCGCCGATGATATCTCCTAATAAATAAAACATAGTGAATCCTCCTTATATTTGTTTATTATACCACATTTTTTCAAAAAAGCACTTAAATTCTGCAAAATTATCCGCCAAAATGGCGTTTCTCATGTCGCGCATAAATTTCAGTGATATTGCCAGATTATGCTGGCTGATGAGCATGGACGCGAGTATTTCTTCCGAAATAATTAAATGGCGAAGATATGCCTTGGTGTAGTTGCGGCAGACGTAACAGTCGCAGTCCTTATCGATGGGTGTGAAATCTTCTTTGTAAGCCGCATTCTTTAAATTGATGCGGCCGCTGCGGGTGAGCGCAGACCCGTTTCTACCCATCCTTGTCTGCATTACACAATCAAATATGTCGATGCCCGAAGCCACGCCCTGCGTCAGCGCATCAAAGCTTCCCACTCCCATCAAGTAACGAGGTTTGTTTTTGGGCATTATGGGTACGGTATAATCAAGCAGCTCAAACATCATTTCTTTGGGTTCGCCTACGCTGAGACCGCCGACGGAATAGCCGGGCAGATCGACCGCACAGGTTTCCTCCACGGCTCTTTTGCGCAGATCTTTGAACATGCCTCCCTGTACAATGCCGAACAAGGCCTGAGTGTCGGTTTTCTTATGATATTCTTTACATCTTTTCAGCCAATTAACCGTCATATCCAGCGATTTTTCTGTATACGCGTGGTCTTCTCCGTAGGGCACGCATTCATCAAATGCCATGATGATATCGGCACCCAAATCATTTTGAATTTGGATTGATGTTTCAGGCGAAATAAAATGCCTGCTTCCGTCGATGTGGCTTTGAAATTCCACGCCGTCCGGTGTGATGCTGTTTATTTTCGCCAGACTGAAGACCTGAAAACCGCCGCTGTCGGTTAAGATCGGGCGGTCCCAGTGCATGAATTTATGCAGTCCGCCGGCTTTTGCAACGATTTCTTCTCCCGGACGCAGATGCAGATGGTATGTGTTGGATAAGATAATCTGAGCATTCATATCCACAAGGCTTTCGGGCAGCACCGCCTTTACCGTCGCTTTGGTACCCACCGGCATATAGATGGGCGTTTCGATGTCACCGTGCGGTGTATGAAGGATGCCCGCGCGGGCATGGGTATGTTTGCATTCTTTCAGCAGTTCAAATGTAGTGCTCATGAAGGTAGAAGGTTTCCTTTCAGTGACCGTGTTCAGGATAGATGTGTTAAAGCGTATAAATCAGATTACAGGGATTCGAGCATAAATCAAAAATTTTCTTCGTCTTTGATATAGCCGAGATCCTTCAAATCAAACGGCCGGTCGCGCCAGTCGTCACGCACCTTCACCCAAAGGGTGAGATGAACCTGCACATCGAGCATTTCCTCAATATCTTTGCGAGCCAGCGTGCCGATCTTTTTAAGCATTGCGCCGTTTTTGCCTATGATGATCGCCTTATGCGACTTGCGTTCGCAATAAATATTCACATCGATGTCGATGAGCGTGCCCGAAGGACGTTCCTTCATGGACATCACTTCGACGGCTGCGCCGTGCGGCACTTCCTGCGAGAGCAGTGTCAGCATTTTTTCGCGCACAAGCTCCTGCACGATAAAACGTTCAGCCCGGTCGGTGACCATATCCTCGGGAAAAAACATCGGTCCTTCGGGCAGGTGTTTTTCGATAGCTTTCACCAGCGTATCGATATTTTCGTTTTTCAAGGCAGAGATCGGTATGATCTCGTCGATAAAATCAAAATCCTTATACAGCTCTATTTTGGCAAGCAGCGCTTCCTTCGGTATCTTGTCCATTTTAT
>DAITPG010000040.1:0-13087 GCA_036833715.1 Eubacteriaceae bacterium
AATGGCGCCATGAAATGTCTTGGCACAATGGCATTGGAAAGAACAACATTGATAATTCGTGATTTATTGTTGCTATCTCGTTCTTCCTCAGACCTATATCGATTTAATATTGTTCTAATAAGACCTTCTATATTTTGAGTCGAGAATTTCCTGTATAAGTCTGTATATGTTTTTCTCACGCTGTCATAATAGGAACCATCATATTCCAGCATTGCAATCAGGCACAATGATATGAATACAATTTCTGGATCTCTTGTAATTGCTCCAGTATATGAATTCAAAGTCATTAATAATTGCTCCTCAGCACGTTGATGAATTTCATCCATAACGTTTTGATTATCAAGCATATCAATTAGATCAATACCTATATTCTTTCTCGCTTTCACCTGTTTACACAAATATCTCAACTTGGTTTCAAACTTTGATTTAGTTATTCTTACAGATAACATTTCAAGTAGCTGATCCTGTTCCTTTTTAGTTACAATTCCATCTTCAAGAATGACATCTATCATACTAAATAGATCTGCATTTGAATACTTTTCTCTAATGTCATTACCATAGGCATCCATCCAATCCTTAAGTCTATGAATTTCTGCTTCATTTACTTCTCCATCACAGACAATTCCCTCGAGTATACCATTCAGCTCATACATTATCGCTGATGCATCATTCAAGTCATTTACAAACATTTCCGAATTAGTTAATATAAGTCCCTTTTTATCTTCAATGATATGATCTTCAAGTAAAGAATTCACAAGCTTTATAAGTTCTACCTGTTTTGGCTCATAAGCCAAGTTTCTGTTCTCATCGACCCATGATTGAAGGTGAACTACTTCTTTCTCGTTTATAATGCCATCAAAATTAATTCCTTTTATGATACCGATGAGCTCATTAATATTGCGCATCTTAATCGCCCCCTTTTTTTAAAAATAAACAAGAATGGAATTGTATATACTTTTTGAGTGCATCTTTAGCAATAAATTTAAGTATTTCATTTTTAAAACAACTTATTTTACAATTTAATTGATACATAAAATTTTCTATAAAGCTATCTTAGGATGAACTACGCATTATTAGCCTTATTAGAATAATTCGATACGAAATATCTTAAAATTTGACAATTTTCCAAATTTATTATATTCTATTTGATTAGAATATTCAACATCTTTTAATCAAAGTAATTCAATGAATTATCTCATGCTCTGAAAATAAAAGAAGCAACAATGTCGCTTCTTAAATACTAATCATTACGTATTAGTTAAAAATACGCAGCCTAATTATCGAATCGCTGATGGCTTTACCGAAACATGATTCGCTGATGTGTAGATGCTATAAAAAACCCCATTATATGCACGAACCAAAAAAGTATATGTTTTACCGTTTGTTAATCCGGTTTTAGTGAAAGATGTACCGGTTGTGCTGGACAATAATGAATAAGTTTTAGTAGTGGAATTATACAAATAGATATAATACTTTGTTGCTCCTGTAACAGAACTCCATTTAAGCGTTACTTTTTTGTCACCTGCAGTTGCAGTAACTTTTGGCGCGGCAACTAATTTGACATTCACATTGTTAGCTGTTGTATATGCGCTGTATGAAACTCCATTATAGGCTCGAACCAAGAAAGTATAAGCCTTTCCATATACTAAATTGGTCTTAGTATAAGAAGTACTTGCGGTACTTGTAATCGCAGTATATTTTTTAGTGGATGGATCATAAGAGTAGATAAAATATTTGGTTGCACCTATTACCGCAGACCATTTGAGAGTAACTTTTTTATCCCCTGCCGTAGCGGTTACTTTCGGTGCTGCAATCGGTTTAACATTAACGTTATTCGACGAAGTATATGCGCTATATGAAATTCCATTATAAGCCCTAACCAAGTAAGTATAAGTCTTTCCGTTTGTCAATCCGGTTTTGGTATAAGAGGTATTTATTGTACTTGTTATGGCAGTATATTTTTTGCTAGACGAATCATAGGAATAGATATAGTATTTGGTTGCTCCCGATACTGCAGTCCATTTGAGAGTTACTTTCTTATCCCCTGCCGCAGCTGTCACTTTAGGCGCGGCGATCGGTTTAACCGTTATATGGTTAGCGGTGGTATAATCGCTGTAAGAAACCCCATTATAGGCTCTAACTAAGAAAGTATAAGCAGTCCCATTCAATAAACCGGTTTTAGTATAGCTGGTTGTAGTCGTGTCGGTTAAATTGACATATGCATTGGAAACAGAATTGTAGGAGTAAACATAGTATCTTGTTGCGCCGCTTACCGCATTCCACTTTAATGTCACCGACCTGTCTCCTGCGGTTGCTGTCACAATTGGTGCCGCAATCGGTTTAACTGAGATATGATTTGCTGAAGTATAATCGCTATACGATACTCCATTATAAGATCGGACAAGGAAGATATAAGTTGTATCGTTCGATAATCCTGTCTTGGTATAAATTGTGGATGAAGTATTTGTGATTTCAGTATATTTCTTAGTTGAGGGACTATAGGAGTAGATATAATATTTGGTTGCACCTGTAACAGCAGACCATTTAAGCGTTACTTTTTGATCTCCTGCCGTTGCAGTTACCATCGGTGCCGCTATCGGTTTGGCTGTGACATGATCAGCCGTCGTATAAGCGCTATAGGATATACCGTTATAGGCGCGAACAAGGAAGGTGTACGCAGTTCCGTTTGTTAATCCTGTTTTTATGTAGCTTATTGTTGAAGTGTTTGTAAGTGTTGTATAAGTTTTATTTGCCGAGTTATATGAATAGATATAATACTTCGTTGCGCCCGGTACGGCATTCCATTTAAGAGTTACCGATTTATCACCGGCCGTAGCAATTACCGTTGGAGCAGAAATAGGTTTCACGGAAACATGATTTGCCGAAGTATACGCACTGTATGAGGTACCGTTATAGACCCGCACCAGATAAATATAGGTTACTCCATTTGTTAATGATGTTTTGGTATAACTTGTTGCAGCGGTATTTGTAATTTCTGTATATTTCATAGTCGCCGTATCATAGGAATAGATATAATATCTAGTTGCTCCGGTAACCGCATTCCATTTTAGGGTCGCGGATTGATCGCCTGCCGAAATCGTTGCAAGAGGAGCAGCGATCGGCTTGGCAGTTACATGATTTGCCGATGTATATTCGCTGCCCAATTCACCGTTGAAAGCTCTTACCAAAAAGATATATAGGGAGCCGTTTGTTAATCCTGATTTTGTGTAACTTATATCGGTGACAGTCGCTATTTCGCTATAAGCGGCACTTGCGGAGTCATAGGTGTATATTTTATAGCCGGTGGCATTTTCAGTAGCCGACCAATTCATGATTACTGTACCATCATCCACTGTTGCTGTTACTACCGGTGCCGCAGGAGGTTCAACAGATACCGTAACTTCACATTGCGCGCTAAATCCGCCATCTGTACTGATAACAGTTATTTGTGCGGTACCCGTACTCATAGCGGTTATTTTACCATTTTGATCGACAGATGCCACATCCGTGTTATCCGATACCCAATTCACGGATTTATTAACTGCGTTTACTGGATTCACGTTAGCTTGCAAAGTTTCGGTTTTCCCGACAGTCAGAATTAAATCCTGCTTATTCAGCGAAATAGATTCCACCAATATCGGTTCGATCATCAAATCTAAGCCGTTATTGATTAAAAAGACTTCTTTTGAATCGGAGACGCATTCCAAATGAAAAATCTTATTATTGGCTTCGTTTTCAAAATTAAGATATGAGGATGGAATAGAGTATTCAAAATCTTCAGTTCCTCCGACATTCAAATCTCCTATGGTTATTGTCTTAATCAGTGCACCGTTTAAGCCCTCTTGATAGATTTGAACCTTAATATTCGTAGATTGATCATAGCCGATATTGGTTATCGTACCATTGATTACGGCTGCCGAATCGGGTCTTTCTACCGACGCCTGCAGCTGAACATCCGCGTAACCTATCTCTGCAGTTGCGATATTATTGGTGTTGTCCTTTTCATCAATTGAGGTTGACGTAATGGTAGCCGAAACTTTATGATTGGCCAGATTTGTTGGCAAAGTATAATCAATACTGATTTCTGCTGTTTGTCCAATACCGATATCACAAGCTGCGGTTTTGGTATTGAGGATGGTTCCGTCTTCCGCCGCAAGTGAGATCGTATAGTCAGTCAACGGAACGCTGCTGTTATTGAAAACAGTGGTTGACAGTGTGATTACGTTGCCCGGCAACACTTCGTCATCATTATAAAACAATAGATCATTCACATAAATATCTTCATAATTGACATTTTGCGCCACAAACATATCGGTAAAGGCATACGGACTTTCATCCTCATCATAATTCTCTTTTAAATTGACCAGATTCATGGCTAATGAAATATTATCTTCTTCGAGCTGCTCAATCCCCTCAGTGATCTCATTGATCTGATCTTCCATTTGCCGTCGCTGACGAGTATTTGATATTGGTATCTTTTCGAATTGTGTGTGCCCGATGATTACGGCATCATAATCGCCGGTTGCAATGCGGGCGCAAAACTTCTTTCGGTTCTTAGTTTCAAAATCTTTCTTTGTGGATACCAAGATGTTAGCTGCCGGATACAGCTGCAAGAACTCACCTGCCCACTGCTCGGTTAAGTGATTGGGCACAACGAAAAGACTTTTCTGGCATAGTCCCAAGTGCTTTAATTCCATGGCCGCAGCCGTCATTGCGTACGTCTTGCCCGCACCTACGACATGCGCAAGCAGCGTATTTCCTCCGTAGAGGATATGGGCGATCGCGTCAGTCTGATGCTTTCGAAGCGCAATCTCAGGATTCATACCCGTAAATCGGATATGACTCCCGTCATACTCTCTGGGGCGGATGCTGTTGAACCGATGATTATAGATTCGGCATAGCCGCTCTCTACGCTCAGGGTCTTTATAGATCCAGTTTTTAAAGGCTTCCTTGATAGCCTCCTGCTTCTGCTGAGCGATGGCGGTTTCTTTTTTATTCAGTACTCGTTTTTCGGCTCCGTCTTCATAAACGGTATCAAAGATACGACATCGCGAAGATTGAGCGTTTCTTCAATAATCTTATAAGCATTGATACGTGATGTTCCGTAGGTCACATTGGCCTTGATATTGTCACTTTTATCATCGCTTTTGCCTTTGATGTTCCAGCCGGCGGTATAAGCCGAATAAAAAACATCGATAAGCCGTCGGTATTTCAGCTGTATCTATAGCCGAAAAGGCTCGAGTGGATATCAACTTTATGTCTCAACTCACCGGTATTCAGCCTGATCAGATTATAGCAGACCTGGAGGGAGTAATCTTTCAAAACCTCGAAAAAGCAAATGATGGTTATGATAATCTCGAAACGGCCGACGAATATCTATCGGGCAATGTCCGTGAAAAGCTGAAAACGGCAAGGCAATATGCGCAGCTTTATCCCGATATGTATTCATCCAACGTAGTCGCCCTTGAAGCGGTTCAGCCGAAGGATTTGGATGCTTCTGAAATCGATGTTAGGCTGGGTGCCACATGGATTCCCGAGAGGGATATCAAAGATTTTATATTAGAACTTCTTGTTGAGCAGATCATACTTTTTAGTAAATATATCATAGTGGTTATTTAGTTTTTGTTGTTCTTGTCTTATCGTTTCATCGCTGTAGTCTTCGGTTTGGTAATAGATAAGATTTCGAACGCATTCACGGATGGCGATCATTAACGCTTTCAACATTCTGCTTAATTTCCACAGTAAAGTCTTTTCGTATCCCGCTACCATCATTGGTTTTTATGCTGATTGTAACTTTTCCTTTTTCTTTCGGTGTAATAAGTCCCTGACTATCAACTGACGCAATATCGCTGTTATCGGATAAAAAAGTAATGCTTTTGTCGCTCGTGTCTTCCGGTAGCACCCTATAGTTCAGTTTGAATTGATCCCCCAGATATAGTTCACTTGGAGCATTATCAATACTTAAGGACTTCGCCCTTTGTTTTACAGTTATCTTTATAAGCTTGCTCACCGTCATTCTGTCAGCCGCGGTGATCGTAATCTCTGCCGTCCCTGCTTTTATAGCCGTGATTTCTCCGCTTCCATTTACCGTAATGATATTTTCATCGTTGGAAACATATCGTAGTGACTTATCGGTTGCATCTTCAGGCAGAATGGAAATATTAAGATCAGCTCTTTCACCGGTAATGATAATTAGTTCTTTAGGATCGGCGCTAAGTGAAGACACATATTGTTTCACCGTAAGCGTAAACGACTTTTTGATATCGCTCCCGTCAATGGTTTTTACCGAAATCTTTGTTTTCCCTGCTTTATGTGCGGTAATAAGACCGGTTTCACTGATCGAAGCGATATCGGAATTCTCAGATTCATAGGCTAACCTTTTATCGCTCGTATCTTCCGGCAACACAATACTATTTATCTGCTGCTTTTCGCCGGCATACAAGGCATCAATGGGATCGTTAATCGTAAGCGAGGTCGCTCTTTGCCTTACGGTTATTTTTACGGTTGTTTGAATAACCGAACGATCGGAAGCCGAAATAGTTATAGTTGCTGCCCCTGCCTTCTTCGCCATGATTTCTCCGCTTTACTCACCGTAATGATAGCTTCATCGCTGGAAATATAACGTTGTGATTTATCGGTTGCATCTTCAGGCAGAACGATAATATTGAGATCAGCTTTTTCACCTGTAAACATAATCAGTTCTTTCGGCTTTGCGCTAAGTGAAGTCACATACTGCTTGACCGTAAGCGTAAACGACTTTTTGATATCGCTTCCGTCTTTGGTTTTTACCGTGATATCTACCGTTCCGGCTTTCTTGGCTGTTATCTGTCCGGCTGACGAAATGATGGCGATATTGATATCGCTTGATGAAAAGGCGAGACTTTTATCGGTTGTATCCGACGGATACACGCTGCAGCTTAGTTGCGAGATCTCATTCGTATATAAAACAGCAGGCGGTGCATTAATCGTAAGCGACGTGGCCTTTTGTAAAACCGTAACATCAATGGTTGCTTTGATACTTCCGCGGTCATTTGCTGTGACGGTTATTTTTGCTTTACCTGCCTTCTTCGCCGTGATTTTTCCGCTTCCGCTCATCGTAATGATATCTTCATTACTTGAAACGTATTGCATCGTCTTGTCGTTTGCATCTTCAGGCATAACGGTAATATTAAGATCAGCTTTTTCACCTGTAAACATAATCAGCTCTTTCGGCTCTGCGCTAAGCGAAGTTACATACTGCTTGACCGTAAGCGTAAATGACTTCGTGATATTGCTTCCGTCTTTGGTTTTTACCGTGATATTAACCGTTCCGGCTTTCTTAGCGGTTATCTGTCCGGCAGAAGAAATGCTGGCGATATTGATATCGCTTGATGAAAAGGCAAGACTTTTATCGGTTGTATCCGACGGATACACGCTGCAGCTTAATTGCGAGGTCTCATTCGTATATAAAACGGCAGTCGGTGTATTGATCGTAAGCGACGTGGCCTTTTGTAAAACCATTACATCAACGGTTGCTTTGATACTTCCGCGGTCATTTGCCGTGACGGTTATTTTTGCCGTACCTGCTTTGAGCGCGGTTATCAGTCTGCTTGAATCTACCGAGGCCGAGGAACTGTTGTTTGACGAATACGACAAGGTTTTATTTGTTGCATCGGCTGGACTTACAGAAGGCACAATCTGAAAAGTACTTCCGGTGTTTAAACTGACGGATGCTGCATTTAAACTAACCGTACTTACATACTGCTTTACAACAAGATTCATTGTTTTTGTGATACTACTGCCGTCAGTCGTTTTTACTGTTAATGTTGCCGTACCGGTTTTTAATGCCGTTATTAGACCGCTTGTATTTACGCTTAAAACGGATGTATTACTTGATGTAAAGGTAATGCTTTTATCGGTCGTATCGATTGGAAGCACGGAACAGCTTAGCTGATGGCTTGAACCGACATATAGCTCACTCACAGAATTATTGATCGTTATAGACTGCGCCTTCTGCAAAACATTCACGATTAGGGTTTTTTCTACCGTCGAGCGGTCGGTCGCAGTCACCGTGATTGTAGCCGTGCCCGCTTTGAGTGCCACAACTTTTCCGCTTGCATTTACCTTTGCAACGGCATTGTTGCTTGAATAAAAGCTCAGGCTCTTGTCGGTCGCATCAGTCGGCGCGCAGCTTGCGCTGATTTGATAACTGTAATCGGTATAAAGCGCTAGGGAGCTGTCGATTACCGTTATGGATGTGACATACTGTTTAACCGTCACATTGACCGATTTTGAAATATTGCTTTTATCGTTTGTGGTTACGGTTATTTTTGCGCTACCGGCTTTTTTTGCCGATACCACACCTGCGGTAGATACGGTTGCGACCGCCGAGTCCGATGATGAAAAACTTACCGACTTATCATAAGTATCCGAAGGCGAGACGCTCGGTACCAAGGTTTCTGTTTCACCGGTGTATAAGCTGATACTTGAAGGGCTTAGCGATAATCCAGTCGCCTTTTGTACCGCCTTTAGTGATACCGTGTTGCCCGCGCCCGTATCAAAGGTTACGACATCCTTCATATTGCCATTTGCGTCAGTCACTTTAAATCGTGCAGGGACAACATTGTTATCGGGATCAACAGGGATACGCAGATTGTATAAGAAAGTTCTTGTGGTACCGGATTCCCAATACTCCGTATTCTCTTTAATCTTTGTAGCAGGCCCGCTTACCCCATTAATTTCGGGCGTGAAATATCTGTAATATTCACTACCTCCGGTATAAAGCCACGAATTGACCATTTCGATCGTATAGGAAACAGTTACACTCCACTTATCGCCGATGATGGTGGAATTTACATAATTGATTATCAGTCTGCCGCTCGTACCGTCCTTGGAGTTATAGGTATTGCCTGAAGATATGGTTGCGGCATTTATCGTCGGGGCATAAAAAAATATCACCGCAACAATAAGCAGTGGTATAAGTAATCTGCTGATTTTTTTCATCTCTTATCCTTTCTTTATCTTTCCGGCTGATTTCGCCTTTTGCTCCAAGTTTCAAGCAGCTTAATAAGTGTGTTTTCAACTTCTGCGGGCGTGATATCTTTGGGGAAGTATTTCATCAGCTTATCGCCGCGGATGATAAAAACTTTTTCCTGCGCCTTCTCTTCCTGCAAAATGACTTCAATTTTTTCTCTTGATAGCGATCCTTCCAGATAGTACTATTTAATTCGCTGAGCCTGTGATAAGGACGGGGT
Organism: Eubacteriaceae bacterium; assembly: GCA_036833715.1. GTDB lineage: Bacteria > Bacillota > Clostridia > Eubacteriales > Anaerofustaceae > JBGMEA01. The sequence goes on from DAITPG010000040.1 coordinate 9,234, forward strand.
TACTTGTTCGGCTTCCATAACATCTTTAACTTCCGTTTGGAATTCGCTGCTTAAGTAAGATAATTCGACGGCTGGGTTAAAGGCGAGCTTCTTTTCATCGACCATGTCGAGAAGGTCGGAATTGAGATTGGTTAATCGAATGAAGCGTTGTATCTGTCGTCCACTTTCGCCAGTTTTTTCTCCAACAATATCAGCGCTTTCTGACTTCCCGACAAGTTGTCGGGAAGTTAAATCCGTCCTTTGCCCTTGTCTTTTCATGGCTTACAATCTCATCTTATAAGCAAACGCCTTCTCGCTTGGCAGCACCGTTTCGCGTTGTAAGTTAGAATCAACCATAAAAATAACAGCTTCTTCATCCGTAAGCTGTTTTACGATAGCGGGGATTGTTTTGATGTCAGCCAGTCCACTGGCCCGCTTTCTTCGGTGGCCGGAGATAATTTCATACCCGCCGCCTTCACGGCTTCGGACAATAATCGGTGTTAATACGCCGCTTTGTTTTATACTCTCCACCGTCTCAATCATTTTATCATCATCCTTGACCTTAAAAGGATGATCCTTAAAAGCGTAAAGTTCATCTAAAAATATTTCTATGATTTTTTCTCTTTTCTCTTGCTGCCGTTCTTCCTCCGTGGTGAACAGATCATCGACTTTGCTGAGTTTTATGTTCTTTAATACGTCGTTCTTCACTCATTACCTCCTGTGCAAAAGACTGATAGGCTATAGATACCTTGCTGTTTTTATCATGCGTAAAGATACTTTTGCCGACAGCTGTCGTTTCGGCAGCACGCACGGATATCGGAATCTCTGTATCAAATACTTTTATCGTTTCACCGTATTGCGTTTTCATAAGATCGATCATACCGCGTGTGAAGTTGGCGCGTTTATCAACCATCGTAAGCAGTATTCCGCCGATGGTAAGATTCGGATTGATCTGCCGCTTGACTTTGGATATTGTGCGAAGCAATAGTTCAAGTCCCTTTGCAGATAAGAAGTTGGGCTGGGAAGGAATGATTACCTGATCGGAAGCGGATAGCGCGTTTACCGTAAGCATTCCGAGAGAAGGCATGGAATCGATGATGATATAATCATAATCATCTGAAATCTGCGATATGTAACTTCGCAGAATCCGCTCGCGGTTCATCGCATTCACCAGAATATTTTCAACACCGGATAAGGCGATGCTTGAGGGCATAAGATCAATCCCTTCCTTGTGTTTTAAGATGCCTTCATTCTTTGCTAAAATTTCATCATTGATGATCTTTTCCATGATGTCGGATAATGTAGTTTGAAGTTCATCCGGCTGCTGCCAGCCGAGTGCGATTGTTAGGCTTGCCTGCGGATCGGTATCGATGAGAAGCACCTTCTTTCCTTCGTTAACCAGTCCGATGCCTAAATTTAAGGCAGTCGTCGTTTTCCCTACGCCGCCTTTTTGGTTGGCCAGTGTAATTACTTTTGACATAAATCCTCCTTTATTTATTTTATCAATAGCCGCTTGATGCTATTTGAGATTGATAGTAATGGTCGATTGTATTTTTGGCATTATATAAAGCGGTTAAGAGATAGGAGCGGATGTTATGTATTTTTGTATCGTTTTTTTCTAAGCACTCGAAAACATACTCGATATGAAATTGATTTAGTTTCATAAACCTTTCTTTCACTATTGCGGCCGGTATACTTTCGCTTCCGATTCGTATTGTCTTTTTTGTCGAGCAGATAATTTCCAGTATCAATTCCATAATTTGATTGGGTTGATTTTTGTTGTATTGAAGCGTTAATATTTCATATCCTATATTTTCTTTGATGATATTTCGATAAATATCAATCCCATCCATCTTCTCGTTAAAAATATGATTTATCGTTTCTTCAGTCTGATAGATTGATTGATCAGTATTTGATATTTTAGTATTTAATATTTCTTTATTTAATTGCATTGGATTTTCCTGTTTAGGTTTTTCCAGTATTGGGCTTACCTGTTCAGGCTTTTCCAAGACTGGATTATCCAATACTGGATTTTCCCGTTTAGGTTCTTCGAGGATCGTATATTCGGTATCGGTAAGCTGGCCTTTATTATTTCGAATACGTCTGCGGATAATATAGCCTGCGCATTCGAGCTCTTTGACCGTTGCACAGATAGAGTCAATGCCGTCCTTGCATATCGTAGACAGACCTTTGGTTGTGTAGTCCCAGGTATCCGGAAGGCTGAGCATCAGCGATAGTAGGCCTTTGGCCTTTAATGATAAAGATGTATCTCTCAAATGATAGTTGGACATGACGGTATAATTTTTATTTTTCTCTACGCGAAACACTGACATAATCTATCCTCCAATAAAAAATACCCTGAAACACAGGGTATCATTTAGGTAATGTAAAACAATTTGTTATTAATCTTTTATTTTTTTAAGTAATTTATAAACACAGGATTTTTAGTGTAAATTTTAAACTTTCTCTCCGATTTCTCTCTTATTGTAACATTTTTTCTTATCTTATGACTCTATAAAAAATGCTTTATATAAAAGAAAATTATACAATATCCTTTTAGATAAGAGAAAAACCGTGCTTATAATTCATTATGGTTACCATAAATTCCGCTTAATACCGTTCATTATTACACATTCAGATTCCTGTGAGCATTGCGCTCGTGTGGGTTCAAGTCCCTTTCCTCGCACCATTAAATTTTCGACTTATTTAGGCCATTTTTTTATGCTCTGAAAATATTGAACGGCCACTTTTCCTCTAGGTCATTTTTTAGATTTCTCTCCTAATTTCTCTCCTATTATTTATTCAATATTCAAACACGTTCGTTAAAAGAAACACAAAAAAAGGATTATGACACAAAATATCAAAATCCGAGTTAAGACCATCAGCAGCATAAGAATTAAGAGGAGTATCGATGAATCGTATTGGATATAGAATCTAAAATGAAATAAGTCCGACAACTTCATACAGTATTTTGAAATTATGAAGCAAAAAAATATGATTTGCGGTATCGATCTATAACGTTTGCGTTTTCCTATAAAATAAGTTATTTTTATAAATTTAAAAGATCTTCAGTAATTGTCCTTTTTGAAAATTCGCTTTTATATAAATAGTTTTTGGTATCTATCAGATGCGGATACTTTTTAAAAAATTGTTCGCATACTTCATTTGAACGCAGGATATAATCCTGTATGATCGATTCATCCCACTTGAAATCGAGTAAAAATACAAATAAATGAACCATTTTTTCGAAATATTCTTTGTATGTAAAATTTAATCCATGATAGATTTCATTTTGAATCGCCTTGCCTACACCATCAAAAATTGCAAGAAATACGCGGAACTCTTTTTCGATATCCTCTTCGGGTATCCGCATTTTTTTAATTAATGCTAAAATATCATTCTTTGGATTTCCGGTATATATATTGTCAATAAGATATTCATGAGAAATTTCAAAAAGAAACCGGCAAAGTTTTTCGTCTTTATTTTTAATTTGATCAAGCAGATTATCTATAGTAATGAAAAATAAAAAGGGATCCGCGCTGCTATCGATAAAATTGCGGAGATAATTTGAAATGATTTGATAGTTTTCTTTTAATATCGTGACTGCGATATTTTTTTTATCTTTAAAATAATATCGGATCAAACCATGCGTTACATCTGCCATATCAGCGATTTGCTTATTTGTAACAGCAGTATAACCATTTTCCAAAAAAAGCTTTTTTGCGGCTTCATATATTTTTTGTTTTGTTTTCATATTATCTCCATTATATTAAACATGATGATCGAGCCCATGCTTAATAATAAATTGATTGATATATTGTACCACCTTTGAAAGTAAAAATGCAAGGTATTCTTTAAACGAGTTACTTAGCATA
>DAITPG010000041.1:0-525 GCA_036833715.1 Eubacteriaceae bacterium
TCCACGCCAAAATCGGCCAGTAAATTTTGATAATGATGCGCACGCGAGCCGCCCTCAAATATTGCCGCCGTTTTTCCGCTGAGCTTGGAACGGTAATAAGCGCGCGATTCTTCTATGAGCGCAAGTTCTTCCGAAATCACTTCTTCTGTACGCTGCGTAATTTCGGGATCTCCGAAATATTCTGCCATGTCGCGAAGCGATTGGATGGTGCCTTCGATTCCCACAAAATTTACCTTCAGCCAGTTGATGCCGTACTTGGTATTCATCATCTCGGCTATATAGTTGATGGATCGGTGGCACATCACTAAGTTGAGATCCGCCTGATGCGCATTTTTCAGATCATCGATGCCGCAGTCGCCGGTAAGCACAGCCAGCACATCATATCCGATGCGTTTTAATACGCGCTCCGTTTCCCAGCCGACGAAGCGGCGCGGCTGGCCGCGGCGGCCGCCGCCGACTCGCCGATCGTGACGCCCTGGCGGGTCGTGTTGTTCGGACGCGACTTGAACAGGCTTGTCAATGCGC
>DAITPG010000041.1:535-13079 GCA_036833715.1 Eubacteriaceae bacterium
AAGGGAATCTCCTTTATCGGCCGATTGCCCCTGCGCGCGGTTGTCAGCCACGATCACTTTATATTTTTTTGAAACGACAGCATTTCCCGTTCCGATAACTTTGCGCATGATTCCGTTGTTGGCAATATGGTGCCCGCCGCTCTGGCTGACTCCCTTATAACCTTCGCAGCTGAAAGCAATGCAGGTAATTCCGTATTTCTTTTCGGCTTCGGCAGCAATGGCATGGATATCATCTCCGATCAAGCCTACGGGACAGGTAGAGCAGATCATGATGCATTTGGGATTAAAGATCTCCATGGCTTCGTCGATTGCAGTACGCAATTTTTTTTCTCCGCCAAAGACAATATCCGATTCCTGCATATCCGTCGAAAAGCAATACTGAATAAAGTTTCTGTCGTCTTCCGTCTTTGCTTTGTTTCTTCTGGTGCCCCAGGAATAAAAACCGCATCCGATCGGGCCGTGCGTAAGCGTTAGCACATCTTTGAGCGGTCCCAGCACAACGCCCTTGCATCCTGCGTAACAGCAGCCGCGGTTGGTCATGATGCCGGGTATGCTTCGGCTGTTTGCTGCTATTTGAGGATCCTGCGTATTTTCATCGATCTGAATAATATGTTCTTTTCTGTTTTTATAGATTTTAGCGCCGTATTTGTCCAATACCGATTCGCGTTCTTTCAATGTACAGCACCTCCTTATTTTAGAGTACGGTTTCTCCCGTTCTTACTTTATAGGTTTCGGTCACAGGCAATATAAAGATCTTGCCGTCGCCCGGATTCCCGGTCTGGTTGGCGTTGATGATCGCTTTTGCCACGCTTTCCGCCTGGTCATCTTCAACAATGATATTAAAAAACCGTTTGGGAATGAGTCTGGAACCCTCCGTCAGTGATTCGCCGACATTGGATACCGGCAATTCTCCCGTATCCATGACATATTTTAAAAGCTCGGGATTGAGTCCTTTTTTCCCGCGGCCCATACAGGGCCTGCAGACAAACGCCGGAAAGCCCGCATTTGCCAAGGCTTGTTTGGTTGCGTTGACTTTATTGACACGGATGATCGCCATTACTTCTTTCATAGCATCCTCCTAAAGTCCCTGTTTTCCGGTGCTGATGGTGTACGCGTCCAAAACGGGGCTGATAAAGATTCTGCCGTCGCCGTAATTGCCGTTTTCTCCGGTTCTCGCTATGCGCATGATCACTTTGACTACATCATCTTTATCTTCATCGTTGACCACGAGCAGCAGCATTTCTTTAGGAATCTCATCGTACTGCACATCGCCGATCATGATCCCTTTCTGTTTGCCTCTGCCGAAAACGTCGGTTTTGGTCACTGCGGGAAAACCGGCTGCCAAAAGTTCCGACAAAACCGGGCCTGTTTTTTCGGGGCGGATGATTGCTCTTATCAATATCATATCTGTTTTTCCTCCTTTAATTAAATATCCATTAAGCCGTGTTCCATCAAAAGCGCTTCCAGCTTTTCCTGCGAAAGCGGCGTCGGAATAACGAACATATCGTTTCCGTCTATTTTTTGCGCCAGACTTCTGTATTCATCGGCCTGGCCGCAGGTCGGCTCAAAATCAATGACCGTTTTTTTATGGATTTCCGCTCTTTGAACCATGTTGTCTCTGGGTACAAAATGGATCATTTGCGTTCCAAGCGCTTTTGCGAAAGCTTCCACCAAATCGGCTTCGCCGTCTACCTTACGGCTGTTGCAAATGATACCGCCCAGACGGACACCGCCGGTTCGGGCATATTTTTGAACGCCTTTCGATATATTGTTGGCTGCATACAGTGCCATCATTTCTCCGCTGGCAACAATATAGATTTCACGTGCTTTTCCTTCTCTGATCGGCATCGCAAATCCGCCGCATACAACGTCGCCCAATACATCATAAAATACATAGTCCAGCTCTTCTTCGTAGGCGCCCAGTCTTTCCAAAAGGCCTATCGCGGTAATAATACCGCGCCCCGCGCAGCCTACGCCCGGTTCCGGCCCGCCGGATTCAACACAGCGTATTTTTGCAAAGCCTTCTTTGAGTACCAAATCGAGGTCAATATCTTCGCCTTCTTCTCTGAGTGTGTCAAGCACGGTTTGTTGTGCCAACCCGCCTAAAATGAGTCGTGTGGAATCTGCCTTTGGGTCGCAGCCGACGATCATAATTTTTTTGCCCTTTTCACCCAGCCCTGCCGTTAAGTTTTGTGTCGTTGTTGATTTTCCGATTCCGCCTTTTCCGTAAATGGCTACTTGTCTCATGTAGTACCTCCTCCTAAGTAAAAAAATACGAAGCCCTTCCGTTTTTTGGAAAGACTCCGTTGTCTTGAGAGCGTATTGCCGGAATACAAAAAGATCTTGATCAGTTTGAATAAAAAAACGAGATCCTTCCGCAAGGAAGACCCCGTTGTCTCGTTTCATATGATTTGCCGATATTTTTGTTTCCTAATCTTTTTAAGTAGATTATTCGAAATTATAACAGCTTATCGTGGATTTGTCAAATGTTATTTCAAAAATTGTTTCTATTTTTTGTAAAATATTGCTTAAATAAAGCATTTTTACTAATATAGCGGATTATTCAATATCTGTGACTGTTATGATCTGCATCCTGTACAATCCGAGCAATCAGAGCTGCAAGAACCTTCCTTTGGATCAAACATTTCATTTAATACAACGATTTTTGTGCTTACAAGATCATATTCCCAATTTGATCCCGCGCATTCGATCCTCACCTTATCGGTAGCGAAGCACAGCGACAACGGCACTTTGATCTTTCTCTCATCTTCCAACGGATGCGCCTTTAACAGCGGCTTTAAGATGAAATGCGATTCTCCGGAAGGGAAGACGCTAAAACTCGAATAGGTCTTGAGCGCCAATATGTCTCCATTCTCATCAAAACAAAGTGAATTCTCGTCCGCATTGATCTCTACAGCCATGTTGTCATACGCGACGATATCGCCGATAAGGGTTGCCACTTTGATCGGATAGGCCGGCTCCACGGATTTAATATTGCCGTTTTCGTAGAGCGCAAAACCGCTTCGCACCGGAAGTAAGCCGGCATTTGTACGAAGCACGATATCCTGGTTGGGCCAAAGCGTCAACGATTTCAAATTTCCGTTTTCATACAAATGAAAGCTGATGATTTTTGCTTTAAACGCTCCCACGGAAAGGTGAAACTGAAACGTTTCGCATAGCTGCTCTTCATCCTCCTCAGTCCAATAACCGCTGATTTTCCCGTTGAGCGGAAATACCCTTTTTAATGCCCCGCTTTCATAGAAAGTAATGAGCTCGGCTGGAAAAGAACCGATGGGGGTATCCAATCGAGTTGGCATATCCAGCGCCAGACGCCTGAGCCTTCCGCTTTCATAAAATGAGACCGAGGGGATATTTTTTTGTCTGGCTTCCTCTTCCTTGTGTTTCGCAATAAATGAGCCGACCGTTGTTTCTATGATGTTTTGTTCGGATAAAGTACATTCTTTCAGTACGCCGTTTTTATGATATTCGGCGCGGGTGATGCCTTTCAAATTCATGATGCTTCACATCCTTTGCTGCGTATGACCGCCTTTATGCTGTGATCGCTGATCTTTTCTTCTGTGCATTCCAAATTTCTTTGCTCCATTACCTGCTCCATCCATGGTGGCAGATGACTGCATAAGAGTTCCAACCGATAAAAGATTGCATTGTTCATAAAGTTCTGCAGTGCCGCTTTGGATGAAATTTCGGGAAAAGATTTTTGCAGCGCGATCAAATCCAGATAATAAATGCCGTCCTTATCGGGCGAAAAAGGCACTTTGTGCACCGCTTCAAGTAAAAGTTGATCCTCCTGCTGCGTTTGGATCTCTTCCAGTATCCGGTTTAACAATGTATCGGATAATTCCGGTGCTTCAAAGATATGAATTCCGTACTTGTCAAAAATATGATAGGGTATGCCGTTGATTTTAGTACCCAGAATGATTTTGCAGCCTGAGCTTTCAATCAACGCACGGGTGGAAGCGCGCAAAGTTTCGGCATCAGAAAAATCGATCAAACTGGCAAATTCGCTTTCACAGTGCCAGAGGCCATTGGCTTTACGGTATATACGGACTATTTTACATTCATCTATTGCAGCCAAGTTGAACTTCTCATTGAGCAGTACGGCGATATCGGTTTGCATCTATTCCTCCTTGCACCACATTTCTTTTGTCAAGAAATTATTGTGTATAAAATAAAACGACGGCATAACGCCATCGTTAAGGTTTACTATACACCATTTGCTAAAAGAAATAAAGGTATTCCATTATATTTATAAATTTTCGTTTCTCGAAATACTCTTTAAAAGGCCGAATTCAAATAAGTCTGAAATACTTCCGGATTGACGCATCGCACATACGCGTCTTCTTTGGTAATGATGTGCTGCTTCACCAGCCTGGCCAGCGAATAATCCATGGGAGCCATGCCGTTTTTGATATTTGTCTGTATAACGGTATCGATCTGCGGCACCTTGCCTTCTCGGATAAGGTTTCGGACGGCATCGTTGACAACCATTATTTCAAAAGCCGGCACCACTTTTTGCCTGTCGACCGTGCGGATAAGCTGCTGACAGATCACTCCCTCTAAAATCGCCGCCAGCTGACTTCGTATCTGCTGCTGCTGATGTGAAGGGAAGGCGTCGATGATGCGATCCACCGTCTGCGCTGCCGTGGTTGTATGGAGCGTAGACATGACGAAGTGCCCCGTTTCCGCGGCGGAGATCGCCGTGGACATGGTTTCAAGGTCACGCATTTCACCTACCAAAATCACATCGGGATCTTCGCGCAGCGCCGAGCGCAGCGCAGCCGCAAAACTTTTGGTGTCTCCGCCGACTTCGCGCTGATTGACAATGCTTAAATTATGCCTGTGCATGTATTCGATGGGTTCTTCGATAGTAAGCACGTGGCATCGTCTGCAGGTGTTGATGTAACCCGTCATTGCCGCCAGGGTTGTGGATTTGCCCGAACCGGTCGGGCCCGTTACCAAAACCAAGCCTCGGGGCTTTAGCGCCAGCTGTTTAAAAATTTCGGGCAGGCCGATTTCTTCAAACGTGGGTATGGTATTGGATATCATTCGCAAGGCCGCAGCGCAGCTGCTCCGCTGGCGGTACACATTTACTCTGTAGCGGTTAAATTGCGGTACCGACCACGAAAAATCGACTTGTCCTTCTTTTTCCAGAATCTCCCTTTGTTCGGAGTTCATGATGGAATAGCAGATATCCTTAACTTCATCGGGCGACATCGCGTTATCCTCCATAGGAATCAGCTCACCGCGTATCCGCAGAATCGGCGGACGCCCGACGGTAAAATGAATATCCGAAGCTCTTTTTTCGGCGGCTATCCGCAGAACATTGTTTAATTCTATGGCCATATTAAAGCACTTCCTTATGCGAATGATTTATCATAACGGTATCAGTCCAGACTGTAGGTCACTTTAAGCAATTCTTCGATGGTTGTAACGCCGCTCAGCACCAGATTTGTGCAGGTTTCCTTAAGCGTCTGCGTACCCTGACGCACTCCGAGCTGCTGTATTTGATCAATAGATGCTCTGCGGTTAATAAGCTCGCGCACTTCCTTTGTCACCGCCAAAATTTCATGGATGCCGCTTCTTCCTTTATAACCCGTGAAATTGCAGTAAGGGCAGCCTTCTCCTTTATAGATCGGCAGCGGCTCCTTCATGCTCAGCATCATCATTTCGCTGTGAGTCGGGCGGTAGGCCGTTTTGCAGCGTGGGCAGATATTGCGTACCAGTCTTTGCGCTACCACACCGACAAGAGAAGATGCCACCAAAAATGGTTCGATTCCCATATCGATAAGTCGAACAACGGAGGAGGCCGCGTCATTGGTATGGATGGTGCTCAATACCAAATGTCCGGTAATGGAGGCCCGGATGGCAATTTCGGCTGTTTCGGTATCGCGTATCTCTCCGATCATAATAATATCGGGATCCTGTCTCAAAATCGAACGCAGACCGTTTGCAAATGTAAGGCCCGCTTTTACGTTGACCTGCACCTGATTGATGCCTTCCAACCGATATTCCACCGGGTCTTCGACGGTTATAATGTTTACATTGGGCTTATTGAAATCTTTAAGCAGCGAATAAAGCGTAGTCGTTTTACCTGAGCCTGTAGGGCCCGATACAAGCAAGATCCCGTTGGGGTTTTTGGTAATTTTATCAAATAAAATGCTGTTGGCTTCCGAAAAGCCAAGCTGGCTTCTGTCCATGATGCCCATCGAGCCGCCCAATATACGAATAACGATCTTTTCGCCGTACACCGTAGGCAGCACGGATATACGCAGATCGATCTGTTTTCCGTCTACTGTCGTATCCACACGTCCGTCCTGCGGTACTCTTTTTTCGGCGATATTCATTTGTCCCATGATCTTGATTCTGGTTACGATTGCCGAATGGGCCGACATGGATGAAGTCATCACTTCCTGCAGCTGTCCGTCGATCCTGAAACGGATCTTGAGCATATCGTCCATCGGCTCGATATGGATATCGCTTACGTTGGATTTGACCGCCCGTTGCAGGATGGAATTGATCAAACGCACGACAGGCGCGTTGGCGACTTCACTGCTGGATATATCGGAGAGATCCGAAAGATTGATGTTGCTGTATTCACGCCGCAAATCTTCAAAAGCCTTCTCAGCGATTTCTCCGCCGTAATAACGATCGATGGCAGATAGTATGCTGCGCCTGGAAGCGATGCCCGCAACGCTTACATGCATGTTGGTGCTGTTTTTGACATCATCGATGGCGTAAAAATTAAGGGGATCGAACATCACGATCGATAAAATATTGCCCTCCTTTTTGATGGGGATCAAAAAGCTTTTTTTGGCGATGTTTTCGGGAACCATGGCGATCGTTTCATTGTCGATGGAAACATTGGTTAAATCGACATAAGGAAGATGATAAATATATTCCAAGCCTTTGCAAAGCGTCTTTTCGTCGATAAAGCCAAGGTCCAGCAAAGTTTCTCCGAGAACGTCGCCTTTCAGCTTGGCTACCCTTAAAGCTTCCTGGAGCTGATCTTCGTTGATCGCTCCGATATCGACAAGGAGCTCGCCCAGTTTTTTATTTTTTGTTGCCATAACCTTTTCTCCGTTTTGTATTTTTGAAGTTTCTGTGATAGACTGTAATTAATTTATTAAAGGCGGAACCCTCATGAATCAGCCGTGGATCGTTTTAGTTTTTGTTTTTATTTTTGGGCTTATCATCGGCAGTTTTTTAAATGTTTGCATTTACCGCATCCCCATCGGCAAAACGCTTGTTAAGGGCCGTTCCTATTGCCCGCACTGTGATGCGCTTATTCCCTGGTATCTCAATATTCCATTGATCAGCTTTATCCTTTTGGGCGGACGGTGTAAATTCTGCAGGCAACCGATATCCTGGATCTATCCGTTTACGGAATTATCGACAGGGTTATTATTTCTTGCGGCTTTCACTGTATTCGGTTATACCCTTGAATTTTTGTTTGTGATCGTCTTATTTTCGGTTTTGGTGGTTTTATCGCTGATTGATCTGCAGACGCAGCTCATTCCGGACGGGCTTATTTATGTGCTGCTTGGCTTGGGCCTTATGCACGGCATTTATAACAGCCTAGTTTTCGGCGCACCCTGGCTGCGGTGGATCCTTGGTTTTTTTGCGGTTTCTTTGCCGCTGACGCTGATCGGTTTTATCCTTGAGGAATCCATCGGCGGCGGCGATATCAAGCTGATGGCAGCGGCTGGCATTTTTTTAGGCACCAAGCTGATCCTGCTCGCTTTATTTATCGGCGCAATCTATGCCGGAGTTTATTCCTTGGCGCTTATCTTTCAAAAAAAAGCGGGCATGAAGACCGCGATCCCCTTTGGGCCGTTTTTGTCGTTGGGCATTATGACCTCTGTTCTGGTAGGCCAAAAACTCCTAAACTGGTATTTGGCGTTTTTCAGTTAAGATTTTCGCATATCCGGCTCGATCTCCAGTTTGATATCCAAAACTTCTTCAATAAAAAAATACTGCACATCTTCAAATATCAATTTTATGCAAGGCGAATCCGACATCGAGAGCATAAACTCTCTGGATGTCATGATCTCGCTGTTTTTTTTCATAAAGGTCGTCGGTTGGCCTTTTATGCGCCAGGCCGCCGTTTCTTGTTCAAAAAAATCCTTTTTATATAAGTAAGCTTCAATTGCGTTTTTCGGATCGGCCAAAACCAGCCAGCCAAAATCCATAATCAGCGTCTCATCGCCGTCAAAAAGATAGTTGTTCCGAATATGTTTAAAATACTTAACTAAGACACGAAATTTTTGCGGCATGCCCTTGCAATGCGATTTAAGCCTGAACAAGAAACTCCATTGGGTGAACTTGTCCCTAAGATCAATTGGATAATTTTTCCAGTCAACCGAAATATACGGCTGACCGAGCTTTTCCGCGATGGCGGTATTTACCAGATCGATATATTCGGCTATCTGCAGGCAATCCAAATAATGTTGAATGATTTCAAAAGCGGCATCCGCCGACAATGATCGGATCAATCCGATCAATTCGATATAATTTCTTAAGTATACATTTTTATCGCAGCTGCCAAAATATAAAACGGATCCTTGCATCGCTAATGGGCTCTGATCAGCTATATTGTATTTTTTATAAACGCTGTGGATATCATGCTTATGTTCAAGGATCGTTTCGACCAGTGTCGCGGGTTTATTATCGTTTGGTGCGAATTTAAATAAAAACGATTCGGGCATGATCAACGCCCGGCAGCGTTCCGTTATGGTTTTTCCGAGCAGGTCGATCGCCGGCGATTCAAAATAATATTGCATAACTGCCGACAAAAGTTTTAATATACGGGGCGAGCAGCGTTCGCAAAGGACTTGAATCCCCCGGTTTATAAGTTCGGGATCCCTGCACTGCGTAAGTTCCATCAGCAGGCCGTCGAGCTCTGCGCTGTTCAGCCGCAAGGCATGAGGGCGGAGCTGTTCCAAACGAAAAGCCATGGCCTTTTGAAGGACGCTGCTCGGTACGATTTCCCGGGAAATCAGCGGGAATTCTTCCGCCGTATAAAAACGGGTTCGAATATCCTCCATTGCATCGGAAAACGCGCCCATATCAAACCGTCTCCGCACTTCGGATGGCTTCGGGCAGTGTTTCCACAGCGTCGCAGATACTTTCGACGGTATTTGCAATGCGCCGGGTCAACTCGGCAAGGCCGCTGTCAAATTCTTTCATAGTCGATTCAACACTATGTTTCATTTCCGCGCTGAATGTTGAAACCGATGTTTTTAAGTTGTCGGACAACTCGCTGACATCCATATTAATCTCTTTGGCATACAAGCTGATGCTTGCGGTCTGTTCGCCGAACGCTTCGAGCAGGTCGGCCGTCGTATGCCTGTAATCGTTCAAGGTCTCAAGGCTGTTCTTAAGATTTTCCTCCAGCAGTTTTTGAACCGTTTCGCTGACCCTTGCGATGATATTGCTGACGTGATACTCCATATCTTCATTGGCGGATGCCGTGTAATTTTCGATACGGGTAAAATAGCTGTCGTACTCACTTTTAAATATCCTTGACTGTTCGATGAGTTTCTCAATGGCTTCGGCGTTTTCTCCTGTGGTTTCTTTGATGCCGTTGGCAATCTGCGTGCCTGCTTGGGACAAGGCGGCTTTCATTTTATCGGTTATGCCGTCAAACAAGGCGGTGCATTCCTGCACGGCTTGCTGCATGTTGTTTTGGCTTTCTTGCAGCTTTAAAGCAATGCTTTTTTGCGTTGCTTGGGCGATATGGTTCATTTCAGCCGATGTTCGGCTGTATATTTCATTTTGCTCCGTTAACGCTTTTACGGTAAGGCGCATTTGCTGCAGCTGCGCATTTAAGGCGCTGCTTGCTTCAAACGCCTGCCGCTGAAGCTGCTCGGCCTGTTCCGCCGCCATAATTTGTTGTTCACCCGTTAAAAGCAGCCGGTGGGCAGCCTCTTCCAGTGTCGTACGCTGAGCGGTCAGCAAATTGTTCAGCTGCTGCGCGCTGTCGGACAGGCTTTGCTGCAGTGCAGTCAGTTCCTTTTCTATGCCCATCATATTGGCGGTAAGCCCGGTCATTCTGGTGTCAAGCGTATCCGTTAAATGCAGGGAAAATTCCTCGGCCAGTTTTTTCATGCCGTTTTCCTGCAGATCGGCGATCAGCGACATGGATTCATTTAGGGCGGGGAGCACGGTAAGGCTTGCGAAGCCGTCAAATTTGGCAACGATCTGTCGCACGCCGCTTTCGAATGAAAATTGATTCTTAAGGATCGCTTCATGAATGAGCGCCGTGTTTTTATCGGCAACAGGGAGTATGGCATCAAAGCTTTGGATAAAACGCTCAAAAGCAGCTTCGGCGGCATGATATGCCCTTGTATCCAAAAACATAAATACCAGCCTGCCTACCGCGCTTAATGTGAAGGAACCCATCGCGCAGGGCAAAGCAACCGTCAATCCTATGCCTGAAAGAAAAGCTGCCGCAACAGGGAGCAACAGACAAAGCGCGGCAAAAATCCAAAATGCTTCCGAAATGGTTTTGGAAAGCTCTCTTCTGCTTAGCTTTTTAACTTCCTCAAAATGAAAGAAAAAACGTGCTTCGGGTATATACTCGCCGTTAAAATCTCTTTCAAGCGCCAGTTTTATCCGTTTCCAAGTTTCTGCAAAGACATCGGGAGCTTCGCCGGCGACAGCCTTGTCAAGCAGGAGGATATTATCCTTATGACGCCCTGTAGCACCCTCTCCCGCTCGGGTAAGAGTCTGATAAATTTTTGTAAAGGCGCTAAGTATTTTTTTGTCAAATCCGATATAATAGGTAATCCATACGGCCGTTTCCGCCAGCAAAGGCAGCGCAGCGGCAATGATAACAGCTTCCATAATATTACTCCCATCAGGGCCAAGAATTTGTTTATACTAAGTATATCAGAAGCAGAAGAAAAAAATTTATATTTTTTTGGCACAATTACGAATATTATGCAACAATATGAAAATTTTTCTTTCAATTTTTGAATACTTTGTTATAATTAAATTAAACTTAAGTATCAGGCACAATATTTAAATGTAGAAAGGAAAAAATATGAACGCTTTGATTCAAAAAACAAAGAAATTAAACAACAAAAAAGGCTTCACGCTCATCGAACTCATCGTAGTTATCGTCATCTTAGGTATTTTAGCCGCAATCGCTATTCCCAGATTAACGGGTTTCAGAGATGATGCACAATTAGCAGCGGACAATGCAACAGCTGCGACCATAGCCAAAGCTGCAATGACTTATTATGCACAACATGAAACTTTAACTGGATTTGATGCCTCTGATTATGTTGATTCGTTTGACCCTGCTAAATTAACTGCTGGTGGTGGCGTTGACATTGATGATGATGGCAATATTACAGTAGGATATGGATCTGGAAAATATCCAGCAGAATGATCATCGATATTAAGTTTACTTGTAAACTTAAGGTAACAATTGAAAAATATAGACATTTATGATTAGTTGCATTATAATTATAGTGCAACTAATTTTTTTACGAAGATAATGCATACGTCAATTTAATAGACTGAATGCGTTTTTTCTCATATCATTTAAATGTTCGAGGCAGAAAAATGATAAAGAATAAAATGAAATCTCTTCTCGCAAACGACAACGGCTCCGCCCTCGTCTTTGTGGTGATGGTCTTGTTTGTGTCCGTTGTTCTGGGTACCTCCATTCTTTCCGTCAATTCCGCCGAAAACATGGAAACCATCCGACAGGATCACAGCCTGCACGCTTACTATCTCGCCAAGTCGGGTGCCGAAGCCATGGCAAAAACCATTGTGGATAATTCCAAGTCCATGACATCGGCTAATTTTCAAACCTTTTTAAATACCATCAAAGATCAAAAGAGCGGAAAAACCTATGTGGGGAGTGACGGCGGCTATTTTGAAGTGGAGATCGTATCGGATGCGGACAAGGGTTTGGGCGTTGTTTCCACAGGCACGATGAGGCAGGAATCGGAAACGGTAACCGTTTGGCTTACAGGCGGCTCGCAGTCATTAAGTTCCGAAATCGACTTCGCAGTTTTCTCCGATACTAAGATTACGATGGAAGGCAGCTGCGGAATTGTCGGCGATACCTATTCAAATGTTGATGATCCTTCCAATATTACTGCTTTATGGAACAATAAGTTTTATGGCAATTTATATGTTACGGGCAGCGGCACTAAAAATTGGAATTCGGTAAAGAATCAAATTTCCGGCTCTTCTTATAAACTTTATACCGATTCGCCAACAAAAACGTTTACGATGCCTGAGTTTCCTACATTTCCTACGTTAACTAATAAAGGTAATTTCAGCACCAATAGTTGGCAGGAATTTCATATTCAAGCGAATAATTATTATCCGAATATAACGGTATCCGGCAGCGCTACCCTTTATATTGATACAAATAATCAGGATTATCGTTCGTAAATGCTGTATTTGTTGGCCCTTGAGGTTTTCGTTTACCTGTTAAATACTCCTGCTCAATTTGGCTAGCCTGTGCAAAGTACTTATCGGCATCACCCTGTGCTGCCAACAG